>JAHBAP020000108.1 GCA_018500005.2 Mycobacterium sp.
CCGCAGCGCCGACTGCAGCTCCGGCGCCAACTGCAGCAGGGCCAGCCGCTGCGAGACCCACCCTTTGGTCTTCCGCAGCCTTTCCGCGGCCAGGTTGGCGCGGCCACACTCCTCGACAAGCACCTGAACGGCCTTGGCTTCTTCGATGACGTCGAAGTCCTGCCGGTCAACGTTCTCGGCGATGGCCGCCGAGATCAGCGTGACCCTATCGCGGGCGACGTCGTCGTTAACCGAGATGTCGAGCGCTTCCCGTCTGTACTCGTGCGCGGCCGCCAGCCGACGGCAACCGTTGATGACCACGTAGCGGGTGTGGATCTCGTCGTCGGGATAGAGCGCGAGAT
Organism: Mycobacterium sp.; assembly: GCA_018500005.2. Taxonomy (GTDB): domain Bacteria; phylum Actinomycetota; class Actinomycetes; order Mycobacteriales; family Mycobacteriaceae; genus Mycobacterium. Next base: position 342 of record JAHBAP020000108.1, read on the forward strand.
AGGCGTCGCGGGTGACCACGGTGACCGGCTGGAGCTGTAGATCGGCGATCGAGGACAGCGTGCTCAGGTCGCCGAGATCCTCGCGCGGATTGCGAGGATTAGCAGTCAGATCGTTTAACGGTGCCGATCGCGGCGGGGGGGCTGTCTCTTCGCCGCGCTGTTCCACCGGTGAGTTGTCCCCAACCGCCTCGGTGAGGGAGGCGAGGTTGGTTCGCCTGCCCCGCGCCATCAGCGCACTCCCCCGGCGCTGAGTTCCAATGCGAGCTTGTAGAAGTCCTCACGGGCCTGCAACGCCACCCGGTTCGTCGGGTACTCCGTGACGACGAGGCCATCCGCGCTGGCTCGGGCGTGCAGCTTGTAGTGCCTGACCACCGTGGAGGCCAGCGGCCAACCGTTGGCCTTCACGAATTCCTTGGTCTCGTTAAGGTCGTGGGTGCCGTCCCGGGGGTCCCAGTTGTTGATGACGACGCGGTAGGGCAGCTTTCGCGGCTTGATGACCTTGTTGATCGTCCGAGCCGTCGGGTCGAAGGAGAGGGGTTCGGTCTCGATCGGGACGATGATGTCATCGGCAACGTCGAGCACCGCCCGCAACGCATCGGCGGCCGGTCCTCGACCGAGCGGGTCGGCTCCGTTGTCACCGGCGTTGAGGTCGATCCACCCTGGGGTGTCGACGTAGACCTGGAGGATGCCGGGGAGGTCCCTGATCCGCTTCAGATTCTCGATGTCATCGTGGGCCTGGACGATATGGAATGGCAGGGCGTCGATCCGCGACGCCCACCACACCGCCGATCCCTGCGGGTCCACTGAGATCGCCGCGACGGGCGAACTGGCGTCAGGGTCGTCGTCGTGGTTGAGGACTTCCGCGGTGACCGCGGCGAGATTGACGGCGATCGTCGACTTGCCGACCCCGCCTTTCTGGTTGAGAACGACGTGAACAGCCATCAAGGCCCTTCCGTGTGCTTCGCCCACTAAGTGGGGTACTTCGGATTGGTCCTGCTGATCGTAGCGGCCGCTATCGGCAGCCCTCGGCGTCCAAGGAGCCCAGGCGGTTTACCGCGGTAAACACCCCATTCCCCTCCCTCACCGTCGGTGCGCCCTAGGACCGGTCTCCGCACATCCCGAACTCGAGGCGGAGCGCCCGTTCGACCAGGTCGGAGACGCTGCCTGCACCCCATTGCTTCTTGAGTCGCTTCAGCAGCTTGGCGTTTTCCGGGCCGACACCCTGCAACGTGATGGCCCGCGGCGGAAGGTCGTGGCGGCGGTACCGGGAATTGGTTTCCCGAACAAACAGCTTGCCCGGGTGCGGAAAATCTCCGCCGCTCCCCTTCCACGACGAAGCGAGTTCCGCCGCGTGGCTTTCGATCGCGTCCAACGCGATCACCCCGAACGGCCGCGCTGCAGAACGCCTCGTCCGCTTCTCCTGGTCGGAGTATTCGAGCAGCCGCGAGTAGACATCGCTGGAGATCCACGCCGCCGGCGGCTTCTTCGGGCCTTCCTCGGCCTGCTTGGACACAGCGGAGGCTTTTGCGGACTTGCGCTCACGCCGATCCCCCGACCCCGCCGCGGGCACCACATCCGGGCCGGATTCGGCGGAGACGGTCGCCGCGGTCTGGAGCTGCGCCGCTGTGTCTCCACGATCGGGTGCCGATCCCTGCGCGAGCCCCTCCCCCCCAACCTCGATCTGAGCTTCCGGCATGTCGACCGGTCGATCGACGGTCCGCGGCGAGGCGGCAGGTTCGGCGGCAGGTTCGGCGGCAGGTTCTCCTGGAGCTATGTCCGGCAGAGGCGGAACCGATTGCAGGCGTGCCGGCTCCCCCTTGCGGGGCGCGAGCGTTTCCAAGATGTCACCCATTTTGTCCTGCGCCTGCCGGATCTTCTCTTCGTCCTCGGCGAAGGCTGCTTTACGAGAAGGACGCGCTGGTCGTGTCATGTCTGGTGGTTACCTTCCGGCGATGGCGACGCGATCGGCAACGCCGATCACGCCGGTGCGGTCGCTGGCCTCGTACTGGGCTATCCGGCTGACGATCTCGTAGACGAGGGCTTGGTAGTCGGCGGCGAGCTTGGCGGGGTTGCTCGCCCACAGGGCGCGATCGGGCTTTTCGCCGGCGCCAAGTGCCTTGAACACGTCCTTGCGGGCCTGTTTGGCGACACCGACCAGCTCAGCCGGTGTCATCCCGAGGTTTCGGCAGTCGATCGCCGCCGCTTTTGCTTCACGGATGATTGTCCGGAACGGCGCGACACCGGAGGCGCCGAGCAGCTCCTCAATCTGGTCGAACACATCGGCGTTGCGAACGTGTGCGTTGGGATCGGCACAAAACAACACGACGCCCAGTAGGGCGATCGAGGCACCGTCGCGCCGGGCATCCTTGAAACTGTCGGCGACATCCTCGACCGCGTCCAGGGATCCCCCGTCGGACTGGGTCGGGATGACCAAATAGTTGGCAGTTCGCATAAACGTGTTCAGCAGCGGCATCTCCCCCGGCGCGGAGTCGATGAAGACGAAGTCATAACCCTTTGTCACGCAGAGTCTTTCGAGGGCTGCCCCGAAGTTGGCGCCCATCTCGTCGTCCTCCATGCGCGAGGAACCGGCGATCGCGCGGGACAGCTTGGGGCCACCGGCGACGAGGTCGAGATTGGGTTTCACCCCGATCAATGGCTCGAGGTCATGTTTGCCGTATAGAAGGCTCAAGCCGAGGGACTCGCCGCCGTCGTTGGTGTCGCGGGCGCCCAGGTCGGATTTAGTGATGGTGCCCTGCGGGTCGCCGTCGATGATGAGAACTTTGTGCCCTCCCCCGCGGCCGCCGGACGCGATCGCGGTCGCCGCCGCGGCTACGAGGGACGACTTGCCGACCCCTCCCTTGCGGTTCGCCACCAAGACAACCCGCGCCTCTCCCGTGAATGTCATGTCGCAAAGTTAACAACCGTCACTTCTGTCCCTATGGACCGACACGTGGGTATTCCCACATGAGACCCATCCGTTACGTCAGCGGAAAGTCCCACGGAACCAGCTGCGGGGCTTTCCGCTGAAGCAACTGCAGGTAAGGCGACCGAAACCAGTACGGAACCAGCCGCAGGGCTGTCCGCGGACCCGACCACAGAAACGACTAGCGAAACCGCCGCGGGGACTCCGACGCGGGTCCCCTGGGGTATCAACATGGAGCATCCGAGGGGGGTCGCCACAGACATACCCGCGGAAATGATTGTGGGGCCCAGCAGGGAAGCGTCTGCGGGTTTTTGTACGGCACACCCTGCGGGGACCCCTGTAGGCACATTCACGGGGAGCGCTACCGGCAACACTGCGGGTGGGATCATCGGAGTGAGGGTGGGGAAGTCCAAGTGAACGACCAACGGCAGCTATGCCGGAAGGACTACGGGTAGCACTGTCAGAGGGATTATCGGCGGAACCTGAGGGATATTTATGGGAATCCGCAGCTAGATGGCTCGGACGCGGCCAATTCAGCGGCATGTGCCGCAGTAGGGGAGGCGTCCTATTCCTTCACCACGCCCCCTCGCGGCACCGTTTCATCACGCGTAGAGATGCGACGGCGGCGAGGCTCTCGCTGCAGCTCAGCCACCTCAGACTTGGGTGCCTCGATGCGGAGTTCGCGTCGGCCAGCGCGGCCTGGGCCTCGGCTTGTTCGTCTCTAGCCACGGCCACGGCGACCGACCACAGCGGCTGCAGAACGCGTGTCAACACCTCGGCCGGGGGCAGCGCAGACGTACCCCATACCCGAGAAAAATTTGCGGGAACGCACCGTCAGCCTCCCCGGGCCGCGACAAGGATGCGGGCCCCGAGCACATCGGAGAGCAGCTCCAAGGCAACGAGCTCGTCGTCTGGCTTGCCGGCGTCCGGGGGTCCGTGAGCCAGAACGGCGGCCAGGTACTCCTGCTCGTCGCCGAAAACGTGCTCTGTCGTTTCCGACCCCGACGGCGAGGAATCGTCGTCGGGCGGGAGGGTGAGGCCCCTTAACTGGTCCTGCAGCGCCAGCCAGTCGTGCCACGCCGCCCGCTCGCTGCGGAAGCGAGCGATTCGCTCGGACAACGTCTCGTCGAGGTGGTGGGCGGCGGCGATGTCATCGAGGCTGACCGGCCCAATGGCGACGGTCCGTCCGACGCGGGCGATGAGCCCAGCCGTGGCCAGGGCGGAAAGGGTGAGCTGGCCGCTGCGGGTGCTAACCCTGGCGGCGGCGTAGATGTCGGCCGGTCTCGTCATCCCCGCGTGGGCGATGAGGTCGTACATCGCCCGGTGCTGGCGTCCCAGCACGCTCCAGGCCGGGTGTACGTCAGCGACGATGACCCGCTGCGGCGGCACCGGCGTGAGCCTGTCGGGGTTCTCGGTGGTGAGGGCATAGAAGTCGGCTTCTCGGCCGACCGCCGGCCTTACCAGCACGATGGGGGAGCCGACCATTTCCCGCGTCCGCCGCAGGACCTCGAACACGGTGGTGGGCGGAAGCAGGCCGGCGGACAACGACAGCGAGCGACCGCCGACGCCGACCACCGGGGTCCCGGTCTTAACCTCACCGGCCACCGCGGCTTTGATCGCCAGCGCCTGGAACACGTCCCTCACCGTCCACCGCAGGGGACTTCCGTGAAACTCGTGATCTGCCCAGGCCAGAGCGTAGGCCAGCCAGCGACCGGCACGCCCCTGAGGATCTCCCCCCGAGTGTGAGTAGTACTTCCTGTGGGCGGCACGGTTCGCTTTTTCGGCGAGTGTCGAGGTGTAGTCCAAGGCGCGGCGCACGTCACGGGAGAGATGGCCATCCGGTCGGTGGCTGTCGTGGTTGCGGTAGGAGGCGCCTAGCCCGTTCCAGGGCTGACCCGGTTCGCTGAGGTTCCGGATGTCGGCCAGGCTGTATCCCCGAAGGACTGCGTTGAGCACCACTGACATGCGGGCCTCGGATGGGCTTTTCCACCGGGCGGGCCTCTTTGGGTGAGCCGGGTCGAACAGGTGCGCCGATGCATCACCGATCGCTGCAAACTCGGCGACCGCAGCGGGTAAGGGTTGGGTCCAGCGCGCGGCTTCGGCTAGGCGCTCGTGGTCTCCCGTTCCGGTGGTGCCCGCTGACCCAGACGAGCTGGAGTGCTTGGCCGGCGGGTCCGGAAGAGTGCCCATTAGGGCGTAGAGCTCGGGCAGGAGGGTGGGGGAGCTGCGCTCGGTGACCGCGTTGAGTGCGTCGGTGAGCGTGCCGTCGAGCTGGCGATAGCCGCCGCCCGCGCACGGAGTGCCCGGGAGGCTGATGCAGCCCTCGTTGGGGTTCTGCATGGGCTTGATGTCCAGGCTGGGCAGCCGAGCCTGCAGCTGGCGCATCAACGGCTGGAGCTCGTCGAAGCTGGCGGTGGTTCCGATGGCCAGTGGGATCAGGATGTGGCGGCCGCCGTTGGTGGACCGGTCGCTAATGAGCCGGGCCCCGCAGGACAGCAGCCAATCACGGGCCCGATCAAAGTCGGCGTCGACCTGCTCGCGGCCGTGATTCTTGCTGTCGAAGTCCAGTGCCAGCAGGGTAGTGCGGCGCTGGCCGTACAGGTGTACCGCGGCCATGAGCGTCGGTAGCGTGTCGGTGATGCGGCGGGTCTTCAGGTACGCCTTGGTGTCGGGGTCGAAGACCTTCATCCGCTCGCGACCGGGCTGGGAGAGCCTGCGCGCCAGTGCTTTCCACACCGCAGCCGGCGGCGCCGAAACAGCGGCGGTCACTGAGCCACCGGCGGCGTCGTGTGGTGGATCGGTGCCGCCGGACAACGATTTTCGTCACGAAAGCGCGCGTTATCCTCCGCTGTTGGAGGGCGCGAACTATCATGAGAACGTCGATCCATGACGATCCCTTCGGGGAGTGGGGTTCGAGTTGCCGCTCGAGCCCGTAACTTCAAATCGAGGCCCCTAGCCCGCCGGCTGGGGGCCTCGGTTCATTTGAAGGCGGCTGTGCCGCAACGTATGTAGTTGTGCCTGGCCTCCGCGCCCACACCTCGCCGCTGTGCTGATCATCCGTTTTCGCGCAGCGTCAACCGCGAGAGATATTCACGGAATTGCAGAAGTGATCAGTCGAAGTCACGAGCGGCTCTGCGCCGCAGCAGATTTCGACTCAGCGGGTCGCGAGGCGTAGCGTGCGCCGCGGAGCGACAGGCGCCCGCGCGAATCGGGTACTCATGTTCAACCCTCCCATGGTGTTAACAATGTGACCAATGGGATAGTGACATTCACGGCACGGGTATCCGTGCAGACACGCCGCACGGGTAGCCGTGCAGCGAGATGGACGTTAACTGCTCAGAAGGTGCAGAGTTCAGGCGCTCAGGCGCTGAGCACCGATCGCAAGTGTTCGAGGATGAGCTGCTGCGTGCTGCCCAGTCCTCGCCGGCGGGCCTCCTCTTCCAGCTTCTCCCGTTCCTCGGGGAGAAGGCGCAACGAAATCTGGCTGGTCCGCCGCCGCGATTCACTGCTGACCCAGGTCTTGACCCGCCGCGAAGAGGTCGTGTTTACGGTCGCCGTGTCAGCCATCGTCTTCACCGTCTTTCACGCTGTATTAGCCAGTCTGATCTGGTGCTTTAGTCGTTATGTGCAAGTCTGGCACCCCGAGGGGGATCTGCGCGGGTACCCGTGCGGCGTGTCGCCAAATTACTCGCTAGTACCGCCTAATATTGCTGTTCAACGAGGCTAACATGGCTCACAAGCTCGATGTGGCCGGCAGAAGGAGGGCGCGGACGTGATCCAGCGCGCGCCCGTCACCGGCCGACAAACAGTCAGGCCTACAGAGGCTGCGCGGCTTCTCGGCTGCACACGAGAGACCGTCAAGAACAAGATTCGCCGCGGCGATTTCGGGGAGAACGCCGGCCAGACCCCCGACGGCCACTGGTGGATCTACGCCGACCAGTTGGTCTCCAATGACGTTCAGGCTCTTCGGCGTGAGAACGCCCAGCTGCGGCAACGGGTGGAGGAACTGGTCGCGCAGAAGGATTCCGCCGACCGTCGGATCCAGGAGTTGGTCGACCGGCAGGCCGTAGTCGATGCCCGCCGGCGTGAAGACCGCAATGAACTGGCGACGGCGCTCGCGATGCTTGGAGCTACCCGGCAGGCAACAGAGGCCTACAAACGTGCGGCAGAAGGTTCCCGGCGGGTGGTGGACGGCTACAAAGCCGTCGCTGAGGACGCGATGCAGTCGGTAGACCAATACAAGGAAGCCGCCGACCAATGGATGGCCGTCGCCGATATGAACCTCGACGCCGTGGCCCAGAGGAACATGCCCGACACTCCTGAGGAGCTCGATGACTTGGGGCGCTGAGCAACGCCGCCACGCGGTGCCTCAGCTCCCAGCCGAACTGGAATAGCCCAGGACATTCGGCATAGGTGCCTGGCCGTAACAATCCGCGCTGTCTGGCAGCGTCGTCTTGAAGCGTCGGCGCGGAAACCGTCCGGAGGCTTGCGCTTAGGCGGAAGGCATGCAAATGGCGACTGGGATCGGTGCAGAGGAACTCCAAAGGGGTGTGGGTGGTATGCACGATGGACTGATAGCGGCAGCGGGTCGACTCCTGGCCCCGATGCCGGCTACCCCCGCGGGGCCTGCCACCCCCGACAACCCCGGGGCCGATTCCACTCCGGCGCCGCCGGAGGCCAACGTCTACGGCGGGGCCGGGGGTCCCTCACCCCGGAAAGCCCGCGGGATGCCTCCGCACCCCCCCCAGCCGCCGCAGCCGCCGCCTTCCCCGGGCCCCAATGGCGGCTCGCCGTATGGCGTGCCGATCGCAGCGGGCGGTGCTGCGCCGCCGCCTCTGATTGGCCCGGGTGCCAACGGCGCTCCGAGGGGAGCGGTACCGCCGGCGCCTGCGGGCGCGGGCGGGCTGTCCACCGGGGCAGGCCAGGCTGGTGAGGACTACAACACCAGCGGCACGCAGGTCCAGGGCCTCGACGAGAGGCTCACTGAGGAGATCAACGACGCCGTATCGCAGAATCAGCAGGCCAGAGACAAGATCACTTCGATCTTGAGCGAGATGAAGACCTACCAGGCCGGGGTTGTCGGCTCGGGTGATCCGCTTGCTTTGAGCAACTATCAGAAGTACCTCGATGAGAAGCTGGCCTCGGTGCAGCAAGTGCTCGACGAAGCCCACGTCAACGCAACCACCAAGCAACAGATCCTCAAAGACATCGCTGCTGAGTACAAGGCGTCGGGCCCCGCTGCGCCCGCCCCTGCGGCGGCCGCGAATCCAAAGAACGGTGAGGAGAGCCAGGCTTCGGGCAGCGATGCCGGCGCGGCTGAGGTTTCAGGGTCGGGGGACGGTTCGTCGGCCGGCGCTGACGGCGCGTTGGACGATTCCGGTGTTGGGGCTGGTCAGGGCGCAGGGTCGCAGGGTCTGATCGACCCATTCGCCGGCCTGGGCCCGATGAACGGCATGAATCCGATGATGGGTGCCGGACTGGGTGATGCGTTGGGTGCGCTGGGTGGCCTGGGCGGCCTTGGAGGGTCGTTGGGAAGTTCATTGGCTGGCCTGGGTGCGGCTCCGTTGAGCGCGCTGGGTCCGGCACTGGGAAGTCTGGGCGGGCTCGGACAGCTGGGTGGCCTGGGATTCACCGACCAGCCTGCTGCGGCGGCCAAAGACGCTGCTGCGTTCAAGGATGACAAGCCGGCCGACCCCGCGGCGGCCAAAGATCCGTCCACTGCGCCCAAGGACTCCACGGAGTTGACAGCGGACAAGTCGGCCGACTCCGGCAACGCGGATAAACCGTTGGCCGCCGAGGCCGGGTTCAAGGACGATGGTGCTGGTCGGGGCGGCCGGGGCAGGGGCGCGGAGCAGACAGCTCGGGAGACCGCCGCGGGCGATCCGGAGAAGGCGGGGGCGCCGGCATCGGTTGGACCGGCCAGTGCCCCGGGTGCCGCTGCGCCACCGCCGGACGCCGGCAAGCTGGTGACGTTGCCGGACGGCACTCCGGTGATGGAGCCGAGTGAGCAGGCGGCGAACGGTGCACGGGCGGTCCTGGCAGGTCAGAGGGTTACTGACGCCTACAAGACGCAGGGTATCGACATACCACCAC
>JAHBAP020000293.1 GCA_018500005.2 Mycobacterium sp.
ACAGGTCCTCACCCGGATCCGACCGCCGCCGCTCGAGCAATTCGCGCAGGTAGCCCCGCAGCCACAGCCCGGCCTCCAGTCGCTCCTCGAAGCCCTGGGTCTGGCCGGTGAAACTCACAAACGGGTCCAGGCCCTGCGCCAGCAGCGAGGACGCCCAGCTGAACTGCGGCTCGTCCTCGATCGGCACGCCGAGCAGCCGGCAGATCACCGCGACGGGCAGCGGATAGGCCAGATCTGCGACGGCCTCGAAACGCCCCGCCGCCGCCACCTTGTCCAGCAGCCCGTCGACCAACTCGGCGATGCCCGGCTCGAGGGACTTCACCACCTTCGGCGAGAAGGCCTTGCTGACCAGTCGGCGCAATCGGGTGTGGTCGGGCGGGTCGAGGAACAGGAAGCTCGGCGTTCCGAACGGCCGGAGGTTCTCACCGGCGGCCAACGCACGTTGGGCGACGGGGGATTTCATCCGGTCGCTGCACGACGAGGGATGGCGCAGGACCTCTCCGCAGTCGGCGAAGGAGGTGAACACCGCCAGGTTGGACTCCGGCAGGAGCAGCGGGCCGCTTTCCCGAATCTGCCGGTAGATCGGGTACGGGTCGGCGCGATGACGCGGGTCGAGCAGTTCCAGCAGCAGCGGCTGTGCGGCGGTCATCCGTTCAGTGTGCCTGCCGTCACGGCACCCGGGCCTGTCCGCACCCCGGCGGCACAGTCGGCCCGGCCGACATCGCCTCCGCCAAGGACGGCGAATCCTGCCGGAGTTGGGTCACCGGGGGTAGCGAGAGCCGCACCTCGAACGCGACGCTGCCCCGCCCGCCGGCGCCCTTGCAGACCAGGCCGACCCGGGAACCCGTACCTTTGCCGTATCGCGCGTCGAAGGCGGCCCGGATCGAACGGGCCGACATCGGCTTGCCCGACTTCTCCGCGAACAGCGGATTGAGTACGGCATTGGCCTGGGTCGCCAATGTTGTTGCGATACCGAAGTATTCGGGCGGCGTGACACCGGAACAGGTTCCGTGGGCGTACCACTCATGGGTTGTCATGATCGTGGAGTCCGACATCATCGCCTTCAGGTTCGCCTCCAGGTCCTTCGGAAGCGCCACCGGGCTGCGGGACCGGTCCGGTGTCCGTTTGGGCACATCGCAGTACTGCTCGGTGGACGGCTGGGGCCAGAGCCCGTGCAGAACGAAGGCCGCCCCCATCGCACCGACGTGTCCGGATCGGCAACCGCTGTTGGACGCTTCCACCGCGCAAAGTGCAGGCGCCCAGGTCAACACCAGCAGGCTGGAGGTGCTGTCCGCCTGCGACGGCCCCGACCGGCGATCCAAGACCCGCACACTGAAGACGACGGCGGCGACGGCCACCGCCGCCAGGGTGACCGATACCCACAGCACGGTCGCATCTCCTCGCTTCATGTTGGGTTATTCAACAACCTCGCCCTGCCGTGCGGAATACAGTTGGACACCTGGTGAGCCAACGGGTCGAAGATGCGGTGAACGACGTCGACCGCTGGTTCGATCGCGCCGCACGCCGGAGCAGCCAACCGGTATCGCTGTATCCGAGCCTGCTCACCGGACGTCTCTGGAACTATCTGCGCTACCGGCTTCGGTACCCGCTGTTGATCGCCACCGTCCGGTTCGCCGTGCACGTCGCGGAGTTCTTCATCCTGCTGTCCGCCCTCGGTGGCGTTGCCGCCTTCACCGTGATGGTGTTGCGGGCGGGCAGTCTGCTGATCTCCGGCGGGTGGTGGGGCCTGCTGGAGGTCTTGCGGGAAAGGTTGCGGGGATTCGCCGATGCCGGCGATCGCGACGCGTCGGACTACGAGATCGGCCGATGGATCGCGCTGTCGGCATTGCTGGCCGTTCTGACGATCGCAGCCGGCGCGCTGGTGTTCGTGCTGTGGAATCCGTCCGGCAGCGGGACGGTGGCGCGGGTGTACGCATTCCTGATCGTGGTGGAATTCGCGATCGACCTGCCCGTCCGGGTACTGCATTCCGGGGTCTATGCGACCCGGCGCGTCTACAAGCCGCCGTGGTCGATGCTGGTGCCCATCGCGGCCCAGTTGGCGATTCTGGGCTTCGGGTTCTACCTCTACCCCTCCGCTGCGATTGTCGTCGCGATCGTGGTGTCCAACGCGATCGGCATCTGGATCACTCTGCACTTCACCCTCGAGGTGTACCGCTTGATGGGACTGCAACCGCGATTCGGGCGGCCCTGGTGGCGCGATCTGCCATCGATTCCCCTCGGACTCGGTGTCGCCACGACGGTTTCCGGGCTCAGCCTGCGGATCGACGCGCTGCTGGTGCTGGCCATGGTGGGCTTCTACGGAACCTCCACCCGGACTTTCGATCTGACCGCCGGGCTGACGTCGTGGGCGCGGATCGACGCCTTCCAGTTCTTCTACCTGATCCTGCCGCTGTTCCGGGGCACCTACGAAAGCGCCGGTCTCTTCTACTTCGATCTGGTTCGGCTTCGGCGCGCCCCAGCTCTGCGGGAACTCCAACTCGCTTTCTTCCGCCGGCTGTTGTGGGCGGCCCCGGCAGTCGGGTTGTACTTCTGGGCGCTGTCAGCCGCCCTGGGGGTACTGGTGATGCGAGACGTGCCGATGAGTTTCCTGCTCGCGCTCATTCCACTGTTCCTGCTGCGCAGCCTCATTGGTGTGTACCAGATGCGGCTGTTCGCCGAAGGCCGCTTCGGCGTCCACGTCGCAACCCTGGGACTGCTCGCAGCGATGATGTGGCTGGTCTGGCTCAACCCCAATCCGGCCGGAGACCTGGTCGAGATCACCGCCGCGATGATCGTCCAGTTGATCGTCCTGATCAACCATCAGCACTTCCACGACCGTCGGGATCTACCGCTGCCGGCTCTGCTGCAGTTCGGCGAGTGGACCCGGGTTCGCGCCCGGGAGACCGGCCCGACGGCCACCGGAACCGTCCGGATACCGCAATCCACCACCGCCAGGCAGAAGTCCGCAATCGTCACGATGATGCGCGAAACCTTCGACGGCAGAGGTTATTTCACCTACCAATCGCCGACGGCATTGCTCTATTACGAGCGGTTCGCCGATGGGCGGGCCGGCGGTGACGGCCCACCCGCCCACATCGCGTTGCTGGAGCGGACCGGAGCCGCGGCCCGCCCCCTGTCTCTTAT
>JAHBAP020000364.1 GCA_018500005.2 Mycobacterium sp.
AGATGTGTATAAGAGACAGCTGCTTACCTACGGCCTGCAGAACTCCTCGGTCAGTTGGACCGCGACGGCGACCTGGGGATCCATCGTCGGCGGCATCGTCCTGCTCGGTGTCTTCGGCATCTTCGAGACCAAAATCACCTACCCACTGGTCGATTTCGGCCTCTGGAAGGAACGGTTGTTCTCGGGCGGGTTCTTCGCCGAGAGCGCCGTCGGGTTCGTCTACATTCCGTTCCTGGTCTTCATCGGGTCGCTCTACTTCATCAACGTGCTGGGCTACAGCCCCGGCAAGGCGGCCAACGTCATCCTGATCACGACCGGGATATGCATGGTCTTCGAGCCACCGGCCGGCCGGTGGGTGGACAAGGTCGGGCCCGGCCTGCCGATCACGGCCGCCCTCCTCATGCAGGCCGCTGCGCTGGCCTGGATGGGCCTGTTCTTCGGCCCCGACACCACCCTGGCCCAAATGGTGATCCCGCTGGCGCTGATGGGAATCGGCGTCGGTATCTCACTGCCGGCCTGCAATACCGCAGGGATGTCGGCGGTCGATGCCGAACGGGCCGGCATGGGTTCGGGGCTGATGCAGATGACCTTCAACATCCCCGCCGCACTCGGGGTCGGACTGGTGACGTCGATCATCGGAACCCTCACCGCATCAAAGGTCGGACCCGGACTGAGCGCCGAACTGCGCGACACCGCGGCGCAGTACGCCGACGCGGTTCAGGACGGCGATATGAATCGGGCCGACGGGCTGTTGTCGGGCTTGCCCCAGGATTCGGTCGATGCGGTCAAGAACGCCGTCGTCGATGCCAGTTCGGGGGCCATCACCACCTCAATGCTGGTGCTGGCCGCGGTCGCACTGGCCGGGGCGATCTTCGCCTGGGTGGTCATCGGACGCCGACGCACCCCCGATCACATCCAGGTGACCGAAGCCCTCGAGGTGTGAGCACGCCTTTCGTTGAGTGAGGCGCCAAGCAGACAAAGTTCGGGTAGGTCCCTGCGTGGTTCCTCACTCGACGACGGTCGTCGGCGGGCCATCAGGGCGTGCTAAAGGTCCAGTGCCTCGGCGACACTGGCCCGCAGTGCGCCCAGTTCGGCCGCGGCGGTAGCGTGCGCCGCATCGATGCGGCCGTCCACCGGAACGACGACCTGCAGGTAGCACTTGAGTTTGGGTTCGGTGCCGCTGGGCCGCACGATCACCCGGGCATCGGGGAGGGTGAATCGCAGCCCGTCGGTGGGCGGCAATCCGTCTACGCCTTCCTCCAGGTCGTCCATCGCCAGCACATCGCGTCCGCCCAGCGACGCGGGCGGGTCGGCCCGCAGTCGCGCCATCGCGCCGGCGATCAGGGAGAGGTCCGAAACACGCACCGACAGTTGACTTGTCGCATACAGGCCGTGCTTGCGCGCCAGGTCATCAAGCACGTCCTGGAGCCCCCGGCCATCAGCCTTGAGTGCAGCGGCCATCTCCAGCATCAGCAACGAGGCGGTGATGCCGTCCTTGTCCTTGACCCCTTCGGGATCGCAGCAGTATCCGAGCGCCTCCTCGTAGCCGAATCGCAGGCCGGGAACTTTGGAGATCCACTTGAAGCCCGTCAGGGTGGTGGCGTACCCGAGCCCGGCATCGGTGGCGATGCGCTCCAGCAGGGTGCCCGACACGATCGACTGCGCGTAGACCCCGGTTGCCGGCGATCCCTCCCGGCGCCCGCGTTCGGCGATCCACCAGGCCAGCAGCGCGCCGACCTCATCGCCGGTCAACATCCGGTAGTCCGCCCCCGAGCGAATTCCCGCCGCGCACCGGTCGGCGTCCGGATCGTTGGCGATGATGATGTCCGCACCCTGAGCACGGGCGTCGGCCAGTGAGAGATCCATCGCCCCGGGTTCTTCCGGGTTCGGAAAGTTCACCGTCGGGAACCGGCCGTCCGGAGCGAACTGGGCCGCGACCGCGGTCGGCTCCGGGAAGCCTGCCTCGCTTACCGCCCGCATGAACACCTCGCCGCCCACCCCGTGCATCGCGGTGTACACCGCCGAGACTTCACGCGGGCCGTCACCGAGCAGCGAGACCGCCCGTGCCACATAGGAATCCAGAACAGCTCCGTCAAGGGTCCGGTAGTCGTCGGACTGCGGGATGGACGCCAGTTGGCCCACCGCGGCGATACACGCCGAGATCTCCGAATCCGCCGGCGGGACGATCTGGCTGCCGTCGCCGAGGTACACCTTGTAGCCGTTGTCGTCGGGCGGGTTGTGCGACGCGGTGACCATCACCCCGGCGGCACAACCGAGTTCCCGGATTGCGAACGCCAGCACGGGTGTCGGCAGCGCCTTCGGAAGCACCATCGCCGTGATGCCGGCACCGGACATGATCCGGGCGGTGTCGCGGGCGAACACGTCGGAGTTGCGGCGGGCGTCGTAGCCCACCACGACCCGCAACCGGCCCTCGGGCGAGTTGCGCCCCTTGGTGATGAGATAGGCCGCCAGACCCGCCGCCGCCCGAGCCACCACGACGCGGTTCATCCGGTTGCTGCCGGGACCCAGGCGGCCGCGCAGTCCGGCGGTGCCGAATTGCAGGGTGCCGTCGAAGGCGTCGGCGAGTTCGGTGACCGCTTCCCCATCCCCGGCTTCGGCGCGGTCGATCAGGTCCGACAATTCCGCGGCCGTCGCGGAGTCAGGATCCTCGGCCAGCCAGGCCCGCGCGGTGTCGCGGATCGCACCGTCGAGGACCATCAGTAACCGCCCGCCGCAGCCTCGCCGCCGGAGACGATGGCCACCGACGATGAGGCTCCGATCCGGTCCGCGCCGGCCTTGAGCATCGCCCGGGCATCCTCCCGGCTACGAACGGCACCGGAAGCCTTGACCCCCAACGCTTCTCCGACCATGGCACGCATCAGGGCGATGTCGTGGGCATTGGCTCCACCGCCACCGAAACCGGTCGAGGTCTTGACGTAGGCGGCACCGGTCCGCGCGGCGATCAGGCAGGCGATCGCCTTCTGGTCGTCATCGAGCATGCTGGTCTCCAGAATCACTTTCACCGGGGCCGGCCGGGCCGCCGCAACCACGCCGAGGATGTCGTCGTACACCGCGGCGAGATCACCGGACAACAAGCCACCGATGTCGAGGACCATGTCGACCTCGTCTGCGCCCTCGGCGACCGTGATCCGGGCCTCCTCTGCTTTTGCCAGCCTGGTCATCGCCCCCAACGGAAATCCGACCACGGTGCACACCATGACGCCCGATCCCGCGAGCCGCTCCCCCGCGGCGGGAACCCACCGGGTGTTGACGCATACCGAGGCGAACTTGTGCTCGATCGCCTCCTTGCAGAGCGTCTCGATTGCGCTCAGCGTCGCGTCGGCCTTGAGCAGGGTGTGGTCGATCCGCCCGGCGAGGGTGTCGGATGCACGAAGCGCTTCCGCGATGTCGACACCGTCGGGGGCCGGGCCCAGCGCAGCGGTCACGGCCTCATTGGCCCGGTTGTAGACCGTGGAGTAGTCGGCTACATAGTTGTTCATATCGGCTTCCTCGATTCTTCGATTCAGGCTGGCAGCAGGCTGGCTTTGAGGTAGTTGAACAGTGCGACGCCGGAGTCCTCGCTGAACTTGTGCAGTTCTTCGGGCGTGGCGGTGACCTGATCGCCCTCGAGTCGGTTGAGCAGGGTGCAGCAGATCATCGCGAACTTCGGGAAACCCCAGTGGTTGAGATAACCGGCGAGCATCGCGCCCTCCATCTCGATATTGCGCACGCCGTTCTCATCCAGCCAGCGCAGCCACGCCATCTTGGTCTCATGGGTCTCGAAACACACTGCGCCATCGAGACGGAACTGTTCGAGGAAGAACTCGTTGCCGGCCACCGTCTTGCCGGAAACCACGTCGAAGTCGGTGTGCTCGTTGGCGGCGATGATCGCGTCGTAGGTGGCGGGCGGGAACTTCCCGTCGAACCAGTACTCGCCGTCGCCGCCGCGCAGCAGCCGGTAGGGCTTGAGATCGGCCATCAGGCCCTCCGAGGAGACCACCACGGTGCCACCCGGCAGTCCTACCCCGCCACTGGTACCGACCCGGCACCAGAAGACCTCGGCCATCGCGTCCAGATTCCCGCACTTGAGGAAAAACACCAGTCGCATCAGTTCCTGAAGCGCGATCGACGCGCTGGGCATGCCCATCCCGTGCGAGGCGAACAGCACGCCGCCGGTGTAACGGGTGACGAACCGGTCCTCTTTGGGGAAGGCGACGATCTCCGATCCCCCGTTGAGCGCGCTCCACCGATCGGCGAACTCCTTGATGCGTCCCCCCGACCCGGCCATGATCACGGCCCGCACGTCCCCCAACTTCGACAGGATCGGGTCCGAGGAGGCGACGCCGAAGTGGTAGTAGACGTCCTCGTGGCTGCCGTCGAGCACCCCGTCGAGAAAAGCGTGGTTGATGTTCTCTGTTTTCACTCCCGACCTCCGTCGTCGACCGCGACGAAATCCGACCTCCGTCGTCGACCGCGAGGAAATCTACGCGCCCAGCCGTTGCTGCCGCCGAGGATTGGCGTTCTCGGCCGAGGCCGCCCGGTGGGGTAGATTCATCACCCAACACGCCTGCGTTATCGCAGGAGATGGGGGTCCCATGTCGACATCCGGTTACGCCGCACGGGTGGGTGCGGCAGCGTTCGTTCTGGGGGTCGCACTGGGGGCGCCGCTTGCCGGCGCTGTGCCGGTGGCCGTCGCCGATTCCCCCGACACCTCGGTGGCCGGCCCCGGCGAAACCGGCGAGACCGCCAGGGCGGCCCGTACCGCCCGGGGGCCGAAATCGACGACCCGCAGCCAGGCCAGTGGTCGCGGCGGCCCTCCCCGCTCGGCCCCGGGCAGGTCACCCGCCCCTACCCCCGCCGCCAACCCCCCCCACCACGCGGTCCACTCGCG
>JAHBAP020000373.1 GCA_018500005.2 Mycobacterium sp.
CACGTCCCTGGACTCCGCCCGGGGCAACGCCGGGTGGAACGGCGAGACATCGGTGTGCAGGGGCGCCAGGGTCTTCTTCAGCGCCGCCAGATCCTTTTCGGTGAAGCCGGTTCCGACCCGGCCGATGAAGCGAAGGCCGCCGTCCTCGGGTATGCCGAGCAGCAGGGCACCGATGCCGCTGGAACGACCGCCCTCACCCTTGCGCCACCCGCCGATCACCGCCTCCTGGGTGTTCCAGTTCTTGTCCTTGATCCACGACGACGATCGCCGCCCCGGCTGGTAGGTGGAGTCCCATTTCTTGGCGACCACTCCTTCCCAATGGCGTCGGCGCGAGTAGGCCAGCGCCGCGGGCCCGTCGCCGTCGAGCAGATCGGGCACGACGAGACCCGTTGCCGCACTGAAGGTTTCCAGCACCCTTCGGCGATCCCGGTACTTGGCCCGCATCAGGGAACGCCCATCGAGGCTGAGGATGTCGAAGGCCCAGAACTCGATTCGACTGGCGCGGGCTCGGTTCTGCATCTCGCCGAAGCTCGGAACGCCGCGCGAATCGAGGGCCACCACCTCGCCGTCGAGGATGACGTGGTGCTCGCCCAGGGCGGCGGCCAACGTCTGCAACTGCGGGAATTCGCCGGTGACGTCGCGGCCGTTGCGGGTCTGCAGTTGCAAACGGCCGTGCTCGGCCTTAACCAGCAGTCGGTAGCCGTCGAACTTTCCCTCGAAGGCCCACTGCGCCGAGGTCAGCTTGTCGACCGATCCCAAGGTCGCCAACATTGGCGCGATATCGCGAACATGATCTGCGTGCTGCTCTTTCATCCGGTGCACCAGCCACTGGTCGCCGTCGGTCTGGATGAGGGCGTAGCGGCCCGAGATCCGTTGGCCCCGAAGGTCGACGATCACCTCCCCGCCCTTGGCCGCCGACCCGACGTTGAACTTCTCGGCGCTATAGGTGCCAGCGTCCCAGATCGTGACCTTCCCCCCGCCGTATTCGCCCTTCGGGATGGTTCCCTCGAAGGCGGCGTACTCCAATGGGTGGTCCTCGGTGTGCACGGCGAGGTGGTTGACCGCCCTCCCAGAATCTGACGACGTATCCGGCAGGTTCTTGGGAACCGCCCAGGACACCAGAACCCCGTCGCGCTCAAGCCGGAAGTCGTAGTGCAGTCGGCGCGCCCGGTGTTGCTGGATGACGAAGCAATTGCCATCTCCCAGGGCGGGTGTGACTGCGGGCGTGGCCGCGGGAACCGGTTCGGGCGTCTTGGCCGCATCACGCATGCTGCGGTATTTGGTCAGTTCATCGGCGGGCCGCCCGTCGAGCCCGGCCAGCAGGTCGCCGTACTGGGCCATCCGCGCCAACACCTGCTCGTAAGTCAACTGCTCAAGGCCGGGATCGCCGATTTCGTCCCAGGTTCGCGGCGCGGCAACCGTCGGGGTCTGGCGCCCGCGCAACGAGTACGGCGCGATGGTGGTCTTGGCGGCGTTGTTCTGGCTCCAGTCCAGAAACACCTTGCCGGCCCGCCGACTCCTGGTCATGGTGGCGGTCACCAGGGCGGGCATGCTCTGCTCCAACTGCTGGGCGACCTTGCGGGCCAGCACCGCCGCACCGGCGCTGCCGATCGGTTCGGTGAGCGGTGCGTACAGATGCAGACCCTTGCTGCCGCTGGTGAGCGGTAAGACCGGCAGGCCGATATCGTCCATCAGTTCGCGCACCGCATACGCCACCTCGCCCAACTGACCCATGCTGACGCCCTCACCGGGATCGAGGTCGAACACCAACCGATTCGCGGGTCCGGGCCGCCCGTCGGGACCGAATCGCCATTGCGGCACATGGACTTCCAGTGCCGCCTGCTGGGCGATCCAGGCCAGTGCCGTCGAGCTGTCGATAACCGGATAGACGGTGTCACCGGAGCGGTGCGTGAGCGTGCCGCGGTGCAACCAAGACGGCGCCGACTTGGCGAGTTCCTTCTCGAAGAACGCCGTGCCGTCCACCCCGTTGGGCCACCGCTTACGGGTCGCGGGGCGGCCGGCGATATGCGGCAACATCACCTCGGCGATGCCGGTGTAGTAACGGAAAACGTCGGCCTTGGTGGTTCCGGTGGCCGGGTAGAGCACCTTGTCGGGGTTGGTCAGCGTGACCACCGCGCCACTGGTCGCGCCCGGCGGCCACACTTCGTTCACCATGCCACGGTATTACCCGCTTGATACCGTGGCCCCATGATCCGTGTGCTGGCTGTGGTTCTTACGGCGATGGCGCTCGCCACAGCACCCGCGGCCCAGGCCGACCCCCAGGACCTCGAACCGGAGTGCAGCAGTGGTCAGGTCGCCCAGACCGGCGAATGCACAACCGAGACGATCGTCGGAAGAGCGGGGGGCCGGGCCATCCCGTTGGGCAACTTTCCGGGAGCAAACCCAAATATCCCACCGGGCCTGACTCCCACCAACCTGCCGGTGCTCCTGCCGTTGGGGCTCACTCCGCGCAACCTGCCCACCGTTCTGCCGTTGGGCCTGACGCCGCAAAACCTTCCGGTCAGCTAAACAACGGCAATTCCTGGGCATACTGATCCCATGCGTTCCATCTGGAAGGGTTCGGTCGCCTTCGGACTCGTCAACGTCCCGGTGAAGGTTTACAGCGCCACCGAGGACCACGACCTGAAGTTCCACCAGGTGCACGCCAAGGACAACGGCCGCATCCAGTACCGGCGGGTGTGCAGCGAGTGCGGTGAGGTGGTCGAATACCGCGATATCGCCAAGGCCTACGAGTCCGACACCGGGCAGACCGTGGTCATCACCGACGAGGACATCGCCACCCTGCCCGAGGAGCGCAGCCACGAGATCAGCGTGCTGGAGTTCGTCCCGGCCGGCGATATCGACCCGCTGATGTACGACAAGAGCTACTACCTGGAGCCGGACGGTAAATCGGCGAAATCCTATGTGCTGCTTGCCAAAGCGCTCAGCGAGACCGATCGGGTAGCGATCGTCCATTTCGCGCTGCGCAACAAGACGCGGTTGGCGGCACTACGGGTCAAGGACTTCTCCAAGCGCAACGTGATGGTGGTCCACACGCTGCTGTGGCCCGACGAGATCCGCGACCCGGACTTCCCGGCACTGGACGCCGACATAGAGGTCCGCGCCCCCGAGTTGAAAATGGCCGGCCAGGTGGTCGAGTCGATGGCCGACGACTTCCACCCCGAGCAGTACACCGACACCTATCAGGAGCAGTTACAGGAACTCGTCGACGCCAAGTTGTCCGGCGGGGAGGCCTTCACGACCGCCGAGGCGCCGGCGAAACTCGACGAGACCGACGACGTCTCCGACCTGCTGGCCAAACTCGAGGCCAGTGTCCGACGCCGCCGTGAGGAACGGGAGAACCGCGAAACCACGGCCGTTGCCGATCCCGCACCAGCGAAGGCCGCCGCCAAGAAGGCTCCGGCCAAGGCGGCGGCGAAGACTGTGGCGGCGAAGGCTGTGGCGGCGAAGAAGGCACCGGCCAAAGCCGCCCCGCGCAAGGCGCCCGCCAAAAAATAGAACACGTTACAGAACGGTTCGATTTTCGGGTTCAGTCGGACCGGCCACCTTGTTACGGTGATCGTTGACATTGGAAGAGGGGCCGCGTGATCCTGGACAAGTTCCGCCTGGACGGACAAGTAGCCGTAGTCACCGGGGCCGGGCGTGGCCTGGGAGCCGCGATCGCGGTCGCCTTCGCCGAAGTCGGCGCCGATGTCGTCATCGCCGCGAGAACGCAATCCGACCTCGAGGCGGTCGCCGCTCAGGTCGAGGCCACCGGTCGCCGGGCACATATCGTCGTCGCCGACCTGGCCCAACCGGAGAAGACCGCCGAACTTGCCGCGGTGGCCGTGGACGCGTTCGGCCGACTCGACATCGTCGTCAACAATGTCGGCGGCAGTATGCCCAACACCCTGATGACCACCTCGGTCAAGGACATGCGGGACGCCTTCACCTTCAACGTGCTGACCGCCCACGCACTGACCGTCGCCGCGGTCCCGTTGATGCTCGAACATTCCGGCGGCGGCAACATCATCAACATCAGTTCCACCATGGGCCGACTGGCCGGCCGTGGCTTTGCCGCCTACAGCACCGCGAAAGCCGCACTGGCGCACTACACCCGGCTCACCGCACTGGATCTGTGCCCGCGGATCCGGGTCAACGCGATCGCACCCGGCTCGATCATGACCTCGGCGCTGGAGATCGTGGCCTCCAACGACGCACTGCGCGAACCGATGGAGAAGGCGACACCGCTGCGCCGTCTCGGTGAGCCCGAGGACATCGCCGCCGCGGCCGTCCATCTCGCCTCTCCGGCGGGCAGCTTCCTGACCGGGAAGATGCTCGAGGTCGACGGCGGACTGATCGTGCCCAACCTCGATTTGCCCATCCCCGACCTGTGACCCATCCCTGAACTCGACTAGGAGTGCCGCCATGACCAAGCCCATTCGCGTCGCGCAGATCGGCACCGGAAACGTCGGCGCTCATGCCTTGCGGTCCGTGATCGCGAATCCTGCCTACGAACTCACCGCGGTCTGGGTGTCCTCGGAGAGCAAGGCCGGCAAGGACGCCGCCGAACTCGTCGGCCTCCACACTCCCACCGGGGTGCTGGCCACCACCGACCTCGACGCGGTGCTCGCGACCAACCCAGATTGCGCCGTCTACAACGCGATGGCGGACAACCGTCTGATGGAGGCCCTCGAGGACTACCGGCGCATCCTGGCCGCCGGGGTCAACGTCGTCGGCAGCGGCCCGGTGTTTCTACAGTGGCCGTGGCAGGTGATTCCCGACGAGATGATCAAGCCCATCGAAGACGCTGCGCAACTTGGGAAGTCGAGTGTCTTCGTCAACGGGATCGATCCCGGTTTCGCCAACGACCTGGTCCCGCTGGCCCTGATGGGGACCTGCCAGAGCATCGAACAGGTGCGCTGTATGGAGATCGTCAACTATGCGACCTACGACAGTGCGACGGTGATGTTCGACGTGATGGGTTTCGGCAAGCCGATGGACGAGATCCCGATGCTGTTACAGCCCGGGGTGCTCAGCATCGGCTGGGGCTCGGTGGTGCGGCAGTTGGCGGCCGGCCTCGGCGTGGAACTCGACGGCCTGGAGGAGATGTACCTCCGCGAACCCGCGCCGGAGGACTTCGACATCGCCTCGGGCCATATCGCCAAAGGCACTGCGGCCGCGCTGCGATTCGAGGTCATCGGACTGGTCGACGGGGCACCGGCGGTGGTGCTCGAACACATCACCCGACTGCGCGACGACCTCTGCCCGGAGTGGCCGCAGCCAGCCCAGCCCGGCGGCAACTACCGCATCGAGATCACCGGTGAACCGTGCTACGCACTGGACCTGTGCCTGTCCAGTCCGAACGGCGACCACAACCATGCGGGGGTGCTGGCCACCGCCACCCGCATCGTCAACGCCATCCCGGCCGTGGTGGCCGCCAAGCCCGGAATCTGCACCACTCTGGACCTTCCACTGGTGACCGGCAAGGGCTTGTACGCTGCTCCTTAGGGGTCGGTCCCCGGCCCACGGAGGACAACCGTGGGGAGGACACCATGGGGAGGACACCATGGCGTGCAGGCTGCTGATGGCGCTGGGGGTGGCGATAGCCGCTCCGGCAGTTCTGGCTCTGGCGCCGGCGGTCCCGGCGTCGGCGGTGCCGGACTGCACCGACACCGCCCCCAACACCCGGACCTGCGTGACACCCGGTCACACCGCAATCACCACCTCCCCCAACCCGGCGTTGACTAATCCCTCTTCCGGATGGGGATACGGCTGGGGCACACCGATTTTCGGTCTGGGCGGCGGCGGCATCTGGATTGGTTTGTAGACCCTGAGCGATACTCGAATTCCGAGACCGGGGTGGACACTGCTCGGCCCTGCGTTCGTCGCCGCCATCGCCTACGTCGATCCCGGCAATATCGCGGCCAACGTCAGTGCGGGATCCCGTTTCGGTTTCCTGCTGGTGTGGGTGATCGTCGCGGCCAACGTGATGGCCGGACTGGTGCAGTATCTCAGCGCGAAACTCGGACTGGTCACCGGCAGCACGCTGCCCGAGGCGGTACGCGACCGCGCCGGTACAGGGCGTCGGATCGCCTACTGGATTCAGGCCGAACTCGTTGCCGTCGCCACCGACGTCGCCGAGATCATCGGCGGTGCGCTGGCTCTGCACCTGCTCTTCGGACTGCCGTTGGTGCTGGGCGGCGCGATCACTGGAGTGGTGTCGCTGGTTCTGCTGGCCGTCGGGGACCGGCGTGGACAACGGGTCTTCGAGCGGGTGATCACCGGCCTGCTGATGATCATCGCCATCGGATTCCTGGCCAGCCTGGTGGTCAACCCGCCGCCGGCCGCCCAGGTGGCGGCCGGGATGGTCCCCAGGTTCGACGGCGCCGACAGCGTGCTGCTGGCCACCGCCATGCTCGGTGCCACCGTGATGCCGCACGCGGTGTATCTGCATTCCGGTCTGGCCAGAGACCGGCACGGCCACCCTGCCGCCGGGCGGGACCGCGCCGTGCTGCTCCGGGCGACACGCTGGGACGTCGGACTGGCCATGCTGGTGGCAGGCACGGTGAATCTTGCCCTGCTGCTGGTGGCCGCGACCAACCTTCGCGGCGTGGCGGGCACCGACACCATCGAGGGTGCGCACGCCGCCGTCGAGAATGCACTCGGGCCGGGCGTGGCCCTGTTCTTCGCGGTCGGCCTGCTTGCCTCCGGGCTGGCCTCGACGTCGGTGGGCGCCTATGCCGGCGCGATGATCATGCAGGGCCTGTTGCGCAAGACTTTTCCGCTGCTGGTGCGCCGGTTGGTCACATTGATACCCGCGCTGCTGGTGCTGGCCAGCGGAGTGGACCCGACCAGCGCGCTGGTGCTCTCCCAGGTGGTGCTGTCCTTCGGGATTCCGTTCGCCCTGGTCCCCCTGGTCCGATTGACGGGCAACCGCACCCTGATGGGCGCCGATACCAACCACCCGCTGACCTCGGCGCTGGCCTGGTTGGTCGCAGCCCTGATCATCGTCCTCAACGTGGCCCTGATCTATCTCACCGTCACGTAACCGTAAGAGATCTGCGTCACAGACCCATCCACGGCGCGTTCGGCTCCGAATGACGATTGTGGAGACCGCAACGCTGTACCCCATCCGAGTGACTCACCTGCACCGGTCACCGGTGCAGCACTACGCCGAGCACCGCTCCTACAACTGGTACGTCGATGTCGACGACCTGCCCCGGCTTCCGCGGTGGGCCCGCCCGTTCGCCCGTTTCGAAGCGGCCGACCATTTCGACGGCATACCGGGCGACACGCTGCGACAGCGAGTCGACGCTTTCCTGGCAGGCCACGGCGTGTTCATCCCGGGCGGCCGGGTAACCGCGCTGCTGATGCCGCGCGTCCTGGGCCGGGCGTTCAACCCACTGAGCCTGTTCTGGTGCCACGATGCGGCCGGCGCGGTCCGCTGCGTCGTGGCCGAGGTGCAGAGCATCGACGGGGCACGCAGGGCCTTCCTGCTGCCGGCGGCCGAGGAGGCACCCACAGCGGTCGCCGAGGGTCTGACCGGTGCCCCCTTCGCCGGGGACGACGGCTACTTCCTGGTTCGGGTGCCCCGGCCCGGCGACGACCTCGACATCGCGATCTCGCTGCACCGCAACAACCACGCCGCACTGGTGGCCACCTGGCGCGGATCGCGGCGCCGGGCCGGCCTGGGCCGGGTACTGCTCATGCAGGTGAGCCACCCACTGGCCCCGCACGTTGCACATCTGAGCCTGTGGTTCCAGGGCCTGGTGCTGCAATGGCGCGGTCTGCCCGCGGCCCCGCGTCCCGCGCGCACCGAACGGGTCGCGCGCAGGTCCGTTCAGCCGGCCGCCGGATGGGGGGCAAAGACTCATTCCTGGGCGACGTCGTGACCCGAGTTCTCGACCGTCCGGTTACGCTTCGCAGCGATGGCACCGAACTCTGGGGGCTCAAGCCGGTGAACACGCCCGACCTTGATGCACTGCTGCGCCGCGTGGCCCAGCACGACTCCGCGGCCTTCGCCGAGTTGTACGACGCCACCCGATCCCGCGTCTACGGGATGGTCTGCCGGGTCCTTCGCGACCGCGGCTACAGCGAGGAGACCACCCAGGACGTCTACCTGCAGGTGTGGCGGACCGCGGAAAGCTACGACCCGGCGTCCGGGAGTGCGTTGGCGTGGTTGCTGACGCTGGCGCATCGCCGGGCGGTCGACCGGGTGCGCGCCGAGCAAGCGTCCTCCCAGCGCGACTCCCGCTACGGTGCGACCACGGTCGAACGGGACACCGACAACGTCACCGACGCGGTGATCGCCGACGAGGATCGGCGCCGGGTCGCGGCCTGTCTGGGCAACCTGACCGATGTGCAGCGCGAGTGCATAGAACTGGCCTACTACCAGGGCATGACGTATGTGCAGGTGTCACAGCGCCTTTCGGCGAATCTTGCGACGGTGAAATCCCGGATGCGCGACGCGA
>JAHBAP020000209.1 GCA_018500005.2 Mycobacterium sp.
ACAGGAGGCCGCGCACTCCGAAGCCAACATCATCTTCGGCACCGTCATCGACGACTCGCTCGGCGACGAGGTTCGCGTCACCGTCATCGCCGCGGGCTTCGACGCCAACGGCTCCAACCGCAAGCCGATCATCATTGGCGAGGCCACCACCGGCCCGGCGACCACCGCGGCCGTCGGGGCTCCGCAGGCCGCCTCCCCCATGCCGCCGGCGCCGACGGTCTCCACCACCCACACCTTCGCGCCCGCCGCGGCCGGCCAGGTGAACAACTCTCCGCTGTTCGAGCCGCTCGAGCCGCTGACCGCGGTCTCGGCGCGGACCAACGGCTCCTCGCCCTTCGGCGACGACGACGACGATGTGGACGTGCCGCCGTTCATGCGGCACTGAACCTGATCGGTCAGGACTGTGACTGTCCGGATTCGCCGCATCACAACAACCCGGGCCGGCGGAGTGTCGCTGCCGCCGTACGACTCGTTCAACCTCGGCGATCATGTCGGCGACGACCCGGCGGCAGTGACGGCCAACCGAAACCGGCTCGCCGCGGCAGTCGGCCTGCCCACCGATCACGTCGTGTGGATGAACCAGGTCCATTCCGCCCACGTGGAGGTGGTCGACGGCCCGCGGGACAGAGCCTTCGACGACACCGACGCTCTGGTGACCACCGTGCCGAGGCTGGCGCTGGCCGTGGTCACCGCCGACTGTGTGCCGGTTCTGCTGGCCGATGCCCGCGCCGGGGTGATCGGTGCGGCCCATGCGGGCCGGGTGGGCGCGGCTGACGGCGTGGTGGCGCGCACGCTGGACGCCATGCTCGCCCAGGGGGCTCAACCACAGGACATCTCGGCGCTACTCGGACCTTCCGTCAGCGGACTCAACTACGAGGTCCCCGCCGAGATGGCCGCCGAAGTGGAGAGCAGGTTGCCGGGCAGCCGAACCAGAACCCCGCGCGGCACTGCGGCCCTGGACCTGCGGGCGGGTATCGCCCGCCAACTCGCCGAGCGCGGCGTCTCCGCGATCGACGTCGATCCCCGATGCACCGTGGCCGATCCCGCGCTGTTCAGTCACCGCCGCGACAACCCGACCGGTCGGCTTGCCTCGCTGATCTGGATGGAATAGATGACAGGCGTCCCTGGGGAGCCGGCCGCCGAGCGGGTCGCCGAATTGACGGCCAATCTGGCCGCCGTGCGATCGCGGCTGGCGCAGGCGGCCGAGGTTGCCGGCCGGGTGCCCCCCGACGTCCCCCTGCTGCCGACCACGAGGTTCTTCCCCGCCGGCGATGTCGCGATCCTGTGGCGGCTCGGGTGCCGGGCCTTCGGTGAGTCCCGGGACCAGGAGGCCGCGGCGAAGATCGCGGAGTTCGACCGGCTGGTCGCCGCCGACGCGGGGATATCCGGTGGTACCGGCCGGGCCCGCTGGCATATGGTCGGCCAGATTCAGAAGAACAAGGCCAAACACATTGCGGCCTGGGCGGATACGGTGCACTCGGTGTTCAAGGCCAAGGTGGTCGAGGCGCTGGACAAGGGCGCCCGCGACGCGCTCGCCGACGGTCGCCGGCGTCAGCCACTGCGGGTGTTGGTCCAGATCAGTCTTGACGGCGACACCGAACGCGGGGGAGTCGATATCGGAGATCCGGCGGCGGTGGACCGGATCTGTGCCCAGATCGCCGAGGCCGAGGCGTTGACCCTCATCGGACTGATGGCGATTCCGCCGTTGGGAGCCGACCCCGACGCCGCCTTCGCAGCAGTGGCAAAGGAGCACCGCCGGATCCTTGCCGCCCATCCCGGCGCCACCGAACTGTCGGCCGGGATGTCCGATGACCTCGAAGCCGCGGTGCGACACGGCTCGACATGTGTGCGTGTCGGTACGGCTCTGATGGGCAAACGTCCTCTAACGTCTCCCTGAGTAGTCACTCCAGTCACAGGTTCATCACGAACACCGAGAATCACAGACACTCAGCTTTAGAAGGGTCACGAGGATGAGCACTCTGCACAAAGTCAAGGCGTACTTCGGCATGGCGCCGATGGATGACTACGAAGACGAGTACTACGACGACGAGGAGCGCGACACCGGGCGCGGCCGCGGGTTCGCGCGGCGAGGCGCCGACCGGTTCGCCGAGGAAGGCTACGAGGAAGCCCGGCCCGAGGCTCGCGGCGGCGGACGCTACGAGGACCTCCGTGGCGCCGGCCGTTACGACGACCCCCGGATGGGCGGCCACGACTACGACGATCGCGATGCCGACTACCCGCCCACTGGGGGCTTCCGAGCCGGCGGTTACGCAGACGAGCCGCGATTCCGCTCGCGCGAATTCGACCGTCCGAGCCCGCAGCGCTTCGGCTCTCTGCGCGGCTCGACGCGGGGCGCCCTGGCAATGGACCCGCGGCGGATGGCCATGCTCTTCGAGGAGGGCAGCCCGCTGTCGAAGATCACCACGCTGCGTCCCAAGGATTACAACGAGGCCCGCACCATCGGGGAGCGTTTCCGCGACGGTCAGCCGGTGATCATGGACCTGGTCTCCATGGATAACGCCGACGCCAAGCGTTTGGTGGACTTCGCGGCCGGCCTGGCCTTCGCGCTTCGGGGATCCTTCGACAAGGTCGCCACCAAGGTGTTTCTGCTGGCGCCGGCCGATGTTGACGTCACTGCCGAGGAGCGTCGTCGGATCGCTGAGGCCGGTTTCTACAGCCACCAGTGAGTTGCCGGTGACCGTGGGGGTCGGTCGCCGGAGTCGGTAGGCTGTCCTCGCGCCGGTCGGTGC
>JAHBAP020000623.1 GCA_018500005.2 Mycobacterium sp.
AGATGTGTATAAGAGACAGGCGCCTCCCCACAGGTCGTAGACCAGGCCCGCCCGGCCCACCAGTCCGCTGGTGACCTCCCCGGTGTCGATGCCGGCGCGCAGCTTGAGATCGCTGCCCAACTCGGAGTTGAAGCGGTTGACGATCCGCTGCATCTCGCAGGCGAATTCAACGGTGCGATGAATGTTGTCCAGACGCGGCACCGTCAATCCGCAACTGGCCAGATACCCGTTGTGGGTGTTGCGAACCCGCTCGATGCCATTGCTCTCGGCCGCGGCGTCGAACTGGCGCATCAACTTGTTGATCGCCTTCAGCGACTGGTCGGCGTCCATCGTCTTGGAGAATTCGTCGATACCTATCAGATCGGCGTAGATCACGGTGACGTCCTGGTGGTCTTCGGCGATGTTCTGCTCGCCTTCGCGGTAGCGCTCCACCACGGTTTCTGGCATCAGCGACTTCAGCAATCGGTCGTTTTCGGCGCGCTGCTCGTTGAGCAACTGGTGCTTGACGGCCAAGGTGTGGCTCATATCGTTGAAAGCCACACTGAGATCGCCGAATTCGTCGTTGGTGTCGACCGGGATCCGAACGTCGTAGTCGCCGGTGGCGATCTTTTCGGCCCCGTCTTCGAGACGCTTGATGGGGCGGACAAACAGCCGTGACCAGATCATGGCGGCTAGACAGGCGATGAAGATGATCAGTGCCGTCGAGCGCACCAGTTTGAGGGCGAAGTTGCGCTCGGGGGCGAATGCCTCCCCGGAGTCCACCGACGCGACGACGACCCAGTCGAGACCTTCGAGGTTGAGCGGAGCGTAGGCCTGCAGCGCCCGATTGCCGAGATAGTCGGTGGCGATGAGGGTTCCCGTCTCGCCGCGCTGTGCCGCCTCGGTGGCCCGGGTGCCGACCGGTTGGACCAGCACGGTGGTGCCCTGTCTGATGGCACGTTCGGCGACCGCCGGTGGGGTGCCCGCCTTGATGACATCTGACTTGTAGGCCTCCGGATCCTGCAGGAACAGTCGGGAATCCGATCGCATCAGGTCGTCCTTGCCGACGACGAACGTTTCCCCGGTCTGGCCCATGCCGGCCTGTTCCCAGTGCCGGTTGCCGGTCATCAGGTTGCTGACGATGGTCGCCGGGTACTCCAAGGCCATCACACCGGTCGCCCGTCCGGTCGGTCCGATCGGCACCAGCATCCACGCGGTCGGCTGACCCGACGGTAGATACTCGGCGAAGTCGGTCGTAGTCACGAAGTCGATGTCGTTTGAGGCCATGGTCTTCCGGAAGGCATCCGGCAGAAACCCCTCCCCGCGATAGGGCCCGCTGAGGACGTTGGTGCCGAGTTCCACGCCCTTGTGCACGCTGTAGACCACGTCGCCCCTGGGGTTGATCAGGAAGGCGTCGCGGAATCCCATGCGTTGGACGATCTCGCTGAAGTACCCGTTGTAACGAGCATTGGCCCCCGACCAGATGCTGCCGTCCCGGGGATCATCGACGGGCTTCGGCGGCACCGTGTAACGGGTCTGCAGGGCGCGCGCCGCGGGGGAGATCGGGAGCAGCGCGCTGACGTCCAGGCGGCTGTCTTCGGAGCTCTTGAACTTGGCGTTGTAGTAGTCGACCAGGGCACGATCCTGCTCCGGGGTGAGGGTGGCACCGCTGAGTTGCTCGAAGCCCGCGTTGAACGCGTTCATCGCACCGCTGACGGTTTCGCCTCGGGAGAAGACCAGCAGCGAACCCCTGATGTCGTTGAGGCCGATCTCAAGGACGCGGGACTGCGCTTCGCGGATGCCGGTAAGCCGGTCGAAGACCGCGGCGCGCAGCGAACTGCGACCGGACTGGAAGCCGATACCACCGGCGATTCCGGTGGCCAGCACGCTCATCGTGAGGAGCATCAGCATCAGTTTCGACTGGATGCTGACCCGTTCCAGCAGGCTGCGCTTGGCTCGGCGCCGACGCAGCCGTTCGGCCAGGGCAGACCGGTTTTCCGGGCTGACCGCGTCCTCAGCAGCCTCGGGAGGTGCCGACATCGAATTCCTTACGTTGCGCCGACAGGACAGCCCGAGGGTAGCTTGTCGAGGGTGCCCGACCCCTATAAGCTGCACCGTTTCGCCGACGCGCAGGCCCCGGTGTACGAGCAGGTAATCCGCGAACTGCACGATGGCAGCAAGCGCACGCACTGGATGTGGTTCGTTTTTCCCCAGTTGAGAGGTCTGGGCCGCACCCCGACCGCCGAGTATTTCGGAATCATGTCGCTCGGCGAGGCCAGGGCTTACCTGGCTCATCCGGTGCTGGGCAGCCGCCTGCGGGAATGTGCCGAACTGCTGCGGGACTACCCGGGAGACGAACCGATCACCACGATCCTCGGTTCGGTCGACGCGCTGAAGTTGCGTTCGTCGATGACGCTGTTCGCGCAGGCCGGGGGAGACGACGATCGGGCACTGTTCCAGGCTGTCCTGGACCGGTACTACGACGGACTTTCCGACGAACGCACCTCGGCGATGCTCAACGCGGAATGAGGATGAGCCACCCTCCAGGGGCGACCTCGGTGCTGGTGACCACCTCCGGAGGTGGGGCGCCAGCGCCGGCCAGTACCTCGGCGGGACGGCCTATCAGGTCGCTGACGGCAAGCGGTAACGGGGTGTCTGCGATGTTGAGGGCGACGATCAGTGCGTCATCGCCGTGTCTGGTCTCGTAGATGTAACCGAGGTTGTCCAGTTTCAGAGCCGCGGTTCGGGCCTGGTGCAGCCATGGATGCTGACGCCGCAGCCCGATCAGATAGCGGTACAGATTCAAGGTGTCGCGGGCATCGGCACCCAGACCCGTTGGGGGAGAGCGGAACTCCGGGCGAACCGCGTCGTCGCCTCCGGCCCGGTCCTCCTTGACGCCCAGGTAGCCCAGTTCGTCGCCGGCGTAGACGCTCGGCACCCCGCCGGTGGTGAACAGCAGCACCAGGGCGTGCCCGAGGTGATCGGCACGGTCCAGTTTGCTGGCGATCCGGGTGACATCGTGGTTGCCCACGAACGTCATCGGGGCGAAGGTGTCCAGAAATCCGTTGTGCCGCTGCAGCGCCCAGTCCAGTTCGTGGAAGTTGCCGTCGTTGAGGCTGCTCCAGATGGCCTTCCAGAGTTCGTACTGGGTCACCGAGTCGGCGGTGGAGGCTTCGACGAAGGCCGAGTAGTCGCCGTGGATGACTTCGGCGACGAACCAGGCGTCGGGGTACCCGGCGCGGACCCGGGGCAGGACCTGCGCCCAGAACGACTCCGGCACGGCGTACGCGGCGTCCAGTCGCCAGCCGTCGGCGCCGCGGTCCAGCCAGTGTTTCATCACGTCGACGGTGTAGTCGACGACGGCGGACTTGCGGTGGTTGAGCGTGATCAGGTCGCCGTGCCCCTCGAAGGTGTGGAAGCGACCCGGCCGGCCCAGGAGCCAATCCTGGTGGGCGAACTCGGTGCTGACGTGGTTGAACACCCCGTCCAGTAGCACCCGAAGTCCCCGTCGGTGCGCCTCGTCGACCAGGCGGTCGAAGTCGCCCTCGTCGCCCAGGCGGGGGTCGATCCGGTAGTGGTCGATGGTGTCGTAGCCGTGGGTTCGCGAGGCGAAAATCGGGCCCAGGGCGATGCCCGAGGTGCCCAGTGCGATGGCGTGGTCGAGCCAGTCGACCAACCGCGACAGTCGGTGCTCTTCCGGGCCGGGAGCGTCCGCCGCGGGGAACGCCCCCACGAATCCCAGTGGGTAGACGTGCCACCAGATCGCGTGGCGCACCCAGTCACCCATGAGGTCAGGTTAGATGCAGGGGTGGTGGAGTTCACCGTCGAGGACTGGTCAGCGGAGGATGTCGCCCGGCTGCGCGGCATCTACCAGCCTTTGGCGGAGTCGGTTCGGGCTCTGGTGGATGCCACTATTCGTACCGAGGCCGACGCCGAGACCGTCGCCGAGGTGAAGCGCGAGATCGACGCCGCGGTGGCCCGGCTGCGCGAGCGGCAGATCGACGGCCCGTTCGGTGTTCGACTGACCCGCGACGGTCAAGGCGTCAGCTGGGGGAACGCGGTGATCGGCGTTCGCAACGCCCTGGCACCTCCCGTGGTCACCCGCCGGGACGAATCGGGCCGTGTACGCGCCGACTTCGACCTGGGTGCGGCCTACGAGGGGCCGCCCGGCCATGTGCACGGCGGCGTTTCGGCGCTGATTCTCGACCACCTGCTCGGCGAAGCCGCAAGCCCCGACCAGAAGCCGCGCTTCACCGGCAGCATCACGGTGCGCTATCTGCGCGCCACCCCACTCGGGCCGCTGCGGGCCGTGGCCGAGCGCACCCGCAGCGAAGGCGTCAAGACCTACTGCAGTGGCACCATCGCCGACGCCCAGGGCGTCACCGTGGAAGCCGAGGGGGTCTTCATCACGCCCCGCTGGCTGCGGGACTGATCCGGTTACTGCTTGCCCATGGCGACGTTCAACCTGTCCTGCGGCGAGATCAGGTGGTCGTGGCTGTCATCGCCGATGTCGATCCGTACCCAGTCGATAGTGCCGGTGAACCCGTTGTCACTCGGGCCGTAGTCCGGGGAGGCCGGCGATCCGGTGTCCCTACCGACGTCGCAGGCCTCGTCGGCGGAGAACGCCATCGGGATGGTGATGTCGACCCGACCGGAACCGACCGCCTTGCCGTCGTAGTAGAGCGTGACGGTGCCCCCCTTGGCCAGCCCGTCGCCGTCGTAGGCGAACTCCATGCGCACCTGGTGCTTTCCGGCGGGTAGCGGCTCGTCGGCGGCGACGAAGAAGTGCTGGATGCCGAAGAAGTTGTAGCAGTACTTCAGCCGGCCCTCGTGCATGTAGAGCGACCAGCCGCCGACCTGACCGCCCTGGGTCGCTATCACCCCGTGAGCGCCGCCCCCGGGGACCACGATGTCGGCGGTCACCTGATGGGACTTGTTCTTGATGTTGATCATCGCGCCTTCGGGGACGCGCATGCCGGTGAACAGCAGCTGGCTGTTGCCGCGGATGAGCTGCGGGCGGCCGGCGATATCGGGATTGATCCGCTCGAAACTGCGGTCGTCGAGCGGAACGACGTTGTACTTGACCGCCTCGATCAGCCAAAGCCGTTGCAGCTCTGCGAGTTTCTCCGGCTGCTCAGCCGCGAGGTTGCGGGACTGGGTCCAGTCGTCGGGTCCGTAGAGTTCCCAAACGTCGAGGTCGAACGACGGGGGCTGGTCGACCAGCCAGGGGGTACGGTGCTTAGTACAGGCGGTCCAGCCGTTGTGGTAGATGCCACGGTTGCCCATGATCTCGAAGTACTGCACCACATGCGATTCGGGGGCCGTTGCCTCCCGCAGGCTGGCCAGCATGCTGACACCCTCCAGTGGCGCCTGCTGAATCCCTTTGACGTACAACGGTGCTGGGATGCCGGCGGCGTCCAGAATGGTGGGCGCGACGTCGATGACGTGGTGGAACTGGTTCCTAACGGTTCCCTTGTCGGACAGTCCCGCCGGCCAGTGCACGATGGTGCCGTTGCGGGTTCCCCCCCAGTGTGAGGCGATCTGCTTAGTCCATTGGTACGGCGTGCACAGGGCGTGCGCCCAACCGACGGCGTAGTGGTTGTAGGCATCGGGGGTGCCGAAGTCGTCGATCTTGGACATCAGGAACTCGGTGGTCTCGATACCTCCCATGCCGTTGAGGGTGCACATCTCGTTGAAGCACCCGTTCGGGGTTCCCTCGGCCGAGGCGCCGTTGTCGCCGATGATGTAGTAGACCAGCGTGTTGTCGAGCACACCGAGGTCGGCGATCGCCTCGACAACCCGGCCGACCTCGTGGTCGGTCTGCTCCAGGAAGCCGGCGTAGATCTCCATCTGCCGCGACAGCACCGGCTTGAGGTCGGCCGCCATGTCGTCCCAAGCAGGTATCACCTCCGGACGCGGGGTGATCTCGGCGTCCTGCGGGATGACGCCGAGTTGCTTCTGGCGTGCGAAGATCTTCTCCCGCAACACATCCCAGCCCGCATCGAACTTCCCGCGGTAGCGGTCCGACCACT
Organism: Mycobacterium sp.; assembly: GCA_018500005.2. Lineage (GTDB taxonomy): Bacteria > Actinomycetota > Actinomycetes > Mycobacteriales > Mycobacteriaceae > Mycobacterium. The sequence goes on from JAHBAP020000623.1 coordinate 6,012, forward strand.
CCTTGGGGACGTGGTGCGGCGCATGGGTGGCGCCGGGAGCGAAGTACATGAAAAAGGGCTTGTCCGGGGCCAGTGCCTTCTGCTGGCGCACCCAGGTGATCGCGTGGTCGGCGAGGTCGGCGGTGAGCGTGTACCCCTCCTCTGGGGTGCGCGGCGGCTCGACGGGTGTGGTGCCCTCGAACAGTCCCGGGTAGTACTGGTTCGCCTCGCCGCCGACGAAACCGTAGAAGTACTCGAAACCCGACCCGGTCGGCCACTGGTGGAAGGGCCCGGCTGGCGAGACCTCCCAGAGCGGCACCTCATGGCACTTGCCGAACTGCGCGGTGGAGTAGCCGTTGAGGCAGAGGGTCTCGGCGATCGGCGCCTTGTTCAGCGGTCGGATGCTGTTGTTGCCGGGCGCGGACGTCGCCATCTCGGTGATGGCGCCCATACCAACCGAGTGGTGGTTGCGACCCGTCAGCAGCGCCTGCCGGGTGGGGGAGCACAGTGCGGTGGTGTGGAAGCGGCTGAGCTTCACGCCCTCCCCGGCCAGCCGTTCGGCGACCGGGGTTTCGCACGGGCCGCCGAAGGCGGAGGCTGCAGCGAATCCGACGTCGTCGATCAGCACGATCAGCACATTGGGCGCGCCCTTGGGTGGACGCAGTGTGGCGATCGGCGGGTATTTGGTGTTCGGGTCGCGGGCGTCGTAGGTGGTGAGGCCCACATGCTGAGGATCGGGGATGGGAAGCACGTCACGACGAACGGACGAAGAGTCGGAAGCGGGCATGCACGTCACTTTAGTGATGCCGGTTAGGTTTGCACGATGGAAAAAGTGATCGTCGCGCTGCGGTCGGCCGCCTCCGACGACGAGTGGGTGGCCCACCTGTGTGGCCCCGTCGCGGATCGGCTACTGGGTCTCGGCCTGCCCGGCCTGACGCTCAACCTGCGAGACGTCCCTGTGCGGGGTTCGCTCATGACGCTGACGACGTTGGATCCACCGGTGCAGGGGTTGGTGAGCCTGTGGACCGATCAGCATTACGGCGAACAAGTCCGAGGCGCACTGGAGTTGCTCGCACCGTACGCCGAATTCCTGGCCGCCTATCTGGTGACCGAATCGGTGCCGATGCGACCGCCGGTGACCCCGCCGGGTGAGCGATCGCCGGGACTGGCCAACATCGCCCTGCTGCGCCGGCCGCCGCACCTCGACGAGCCCACCTGGCTGCAGCGTTGGCTGGGCGATCACACCTCGGTGGCCATCGCCACCCAGTCGACGTTCGGCTACGTGCAGAACCACGTGGTCCGCCCGCTGACACCGGACGCCCCGCCGGTGTCGGCCATCGTCGAGGAGTTGTTCCCGATCGAGGCGGTGGGCAGCCTGCACGCGTTCTTCGGGGCGGCCGACGACGCCGATCTGGCCGACCGGATGGGCAAGATGATCGCCAGCACCTCGGCCTTCGGCGCCAACGTCAACATCGACACGGCGCCAACCGGCCGGTACGTTTTCCGGTCCCCGTTCACCCATGGGTGAGCGTGAACAGAGCGAGCTGCAGCGGCTGCACCGGCTGATCAGCCGACAGGTTCCGGATGTCGGACAGGCCAGCAGCTATGGCATGCCCTGCTACACCTACCGCGGCAAGCCCGTCGTCGCGGTCGTGATCCGCAAGAACCACAT
>JAHBAP020000495.1 GCA_018500005.2 Mycobacterium sp.
CCCACATGTCGATCGCCGATGTAGTCGACAAGGGGTCGCTGGATCAGGTTCGGGCGTACAAGAAGAAGATGAAGGCCGCTGCGAAGGCGAAGCAGTCGGGAACAGCGGCCAAGGCATAGGAGAAAAAATGGCGAAGACCCACCTGAACTGCCCGTGTGGCGAAGCGATCCAGGGCAAGGACGAGGACGACCTCGTCGAACTCGCCCAGGCCCATCTGGCCGCGGCGCATCCGGGGATGCACTACGAGCGTGAGCACATCCTGTTCATGGCCTACTAGTTCGCCGCGAGTCCAACCGCGGTTTCCAGCTCGGTCAACGCCTGCTCGGTGAGCGGGATGAGTTCGCCCACCCGGGGCATCACATCGGCGTCGGTGACATAGCCGACGGCGATGCGCCCGGCGTAGCTGCACACCGTGACGTTGAGGCCCATCCCGTCGAATATCGACGACACCGGATAGATCTCGTCGAGGTGGGCGCCGTTGTAGTACATCTCCTCACGCGGGCCCGGCACGTTGGAGATCGCCATATTGCAGCTCGGTGGCAGTAGCGTGCCGAATGGCAGCAGGGGGATCATCACCGTCGACCCGATCGCAGGCCCCATCACGGCGAGCATCGCGTCCGATCCCTTGGTGGTGACCTGTTTTTTGATGTTCGTCATCGCCAGTTGAACGAACGCGAGCCGTTCAGCCGGGTCGGCGATATCCGTGCCCAGTGGGCACAGGCCCAGGCCGAACTTGTTGCCGCTGTCGTGGCCATGGCTTTCTGAGCCGATCTCGCGGTCGCGGACCGACACCGGGCACATCGCGACCAGGGTGCGGTCGGGCAGTTGGTCGCGCTCCAGCAGCCAGGCCCGCATCGCCCCGGCGATCAGCGTGGTTATGACGTCGTTCCCGGTCGCGCCAGTGGCCTTCTGGATCGCCCTAACCCGTTCGCGGTCCAGGCTGGTCCCCGCCGCGGCGCGGCGCGGGCCGAGTTTGGCGTTGAAGCGGGTCTGCGGCGCCTCGAATGGTGCGACGACGGTGTCGGTCACCAGACTGCCGAGGATGTTGGCCAATTCAGCTTCTGCCACCCGGCGGGTGAGGTCGAGGCCGGCCGCAGCGGCGTCGGCGACCGCCCGCACCGCCTGGAACGGGCCGGGCAGCGACGGGCGTTTGGGGCGCGACTTCTTCGCGGGCGTCCCGGCGGTTTTCTTCTCAGCGTAAAACGGTGGCATCCAACGCTTCTCGGGGTCCGGGCTGAGCGAGTCACTGATCATCCGCAGACCGGCGACACCGTCGATGATCGTGTGGTGGATCTTGATGTAGAGCGCGAATCGGCCGTCGGGCAGGCCGTCGATCAGGTAGCTGGTCCACATCGGCACGGACATGTCGAGGCGGCCGCCGTGGAGTTCGGAGACCATCTCCCACAGGTCGGCCGGTCCGGATCCGGGAGTCAGGGTCACCCGGTGCACGTGGGCGCGCAGGTCGATCTCGGGAACCTCGCGCCACACCCAGATACCGCCGGTGTCGGCGCCGCGATGAGGGTGGCGACGCAGACGCGGGTCGACGTTCTGCTCGACGATCAGGCTGTCTTCGTAGAGCTTGTCGACATAGGCCTTGAGGCCGGCCTCGGCCGCCTCGGCCGGTGGGGACAGGATCAGTACGACCCCAACATGCATTGCGCTACCGAGCTTTTCGCCGGCGAGCATCAACGAGTCCAACGTCTCCAGCGATTCCACCGTGCTCCTCGTCGCGTACCGGTCTCCCGGGGATTCAGCCTAGTCAGACCCACTCAGCGTCGTGTCATGGCACGACGGAGGAGCCGATGGTCGGCATGAAGGTGCATTGCTTGTCCAGCGTGGTCACCTGTCCGAAGATCGTCGACATGACACTGCCCGGGCCGGTGTCCACGATGGCGGTCAGAGTGGTCGGACCTTGGGGATTGATACCGGGGTTGGGTTTGAGAGTGGCACTGCCCGATTTACCGGTGGTCAGGTTGACCCAGGTGACGTTGAGGGGCAGTTTCTGCTCCGCGGCGGGAGCCGGGGTGCCGACCGCGGTGAAGACGTAGGCCATCTGGCCGGCACCGGGCCCGGGCGTCGGGATCTTCGCCGGACCGGCCACCGCGATCGCGGTCGCGATCACGTTTCCGCCGTCCTTGAGGCACCCGTTGCTGATCGACGGATACATGAAGTCCTGCGTCGGCGGGGTGTTGGGGTCATACGGCGTCTTCACCTCCGGCGCGGGAGCCGGACCGGGCTGGGCCGCCGGGACCGGGGCCGCCAGCGCGGCGGCCGGGGCGGGAACCATAACCGGAACCTCGGGAGCCGGCCCGGCCGCGCGCCCGGGGTTCACCCCCGTCGGCAGATGGGCCTCGGTGCCCGGAATCGCCCCGGGGGCCGGGACGTGCTGCTCCAACGGGATCGGGCCGTTGCCCGGGCCGGGGGTCAGCAGTGGCATCGCGCCGTGTGCCGGCCCGGACTGGTCGGTCACTGCCGCCGCGGGCGGAGTCAGACCTGCCGCCCCGCCCTGCTGCACGAACTTGGAGACGGCCTGTGCCAGCGCCAACGATCCCTCCGGCGTGGTGGCGTTGCCGGCGAGTTGCGATGCCGCGGCCAGCAGCAACTGCTGGGCCGAGCCGGGATCACCCGCCGCCTGCTGGACCACCGGGCTCAGGCTCTGCATTGCCTCCAGGCCCGGCAGCTGCCCCGGATCCAGGGGAATGGTGGGGTCCGCCGCCGCGACCGGGCTGGTGGCCACGGTCAAGGCGAGGGTCATCAGACCGGTGGCCAGCTTGGCGATTTTCGGCACGGCGTGCTCCCTTTTGGTTGATCGCGCGGTCAGTCGGGTCGGGTCGGGACGGGTCGTCAGGGAAGCGCGTTGAGCAGCGGGTTCGGCGTGA
>JAHBAP020000129.1 GCA_018500005.2 Mycobacterium sp.
CCTTGAGAGAAGCCGCTTTCAGCCGGCTGACCGAGATTCGCGAAGCCCAGAAACGCGCGTTGGCTTCGCAACTGAGCGATCTGAAAAACGCGTTGGTGACCTACACCAACGGTTCAATGACGAAGGACGCCCTGCAGGAATTCAGCGCCGGCTTCAACCAGTTGTCCAACGCGACGATCACACCCGACATGACGAAGGCGATAGATGTCTATTACGACCAATTCGCCCGACAGACCGAGAAGTCGAGCGGAATCCGATTGGACACCGGAGCGCTACTACCGACCTCGAACGCCGAACGGTACCTGCAGGCCTACTACACCGCCCGACTGCAGACCAACGATGTTGCGATCGCGACCGACGATGCACGTGACGGCAGCGCCTGGTCGACCGCCAACGCGAAATACCAAGGCTTCTATCGCGAGATCGTGACGAGATTCGCTTTCGAAGACGCGCTGCTGATCGACGGCGGCGGAAACGTGGTCTACAGCGCTTTCAAGGGCACCGACCTGGGAACCAACATCCTCAACGGTCCGTACAACGGCTCGAAACTGCGCGGCGCCTACCTCGAGGCGATGTCGAGCAACAAGGCCGACCGGGTGACGTTCACCGACTTCGAGTTCTACCAGCCCGCCAATATGGCCCCGACCGCGTGGATGGTTGCTCCGATTCCGGCAAGCGGGAGGCCTGACGGCGTTCTGGCACTTCAGTTTCCGATCACCAAAGTCAACAAGACGCTGACCTTCGACAGGCATTGGGCCGAGGCTGGTTTGGGGGAGACCGGCGAGACCTTGCTCGGCGGTGAAGACTTCCTGATGCGATCGGATTCCAGGTTGTTCCTGGAGGATCCGCAGCAGTACCGACAGCGAGTCATCGACGCAGGGACTCCGCCCGACATCCCTGACCTGGCCATCCGCCAAGGCGGCACCACGTTGGTTCAACCGCTCTCGGAAAGTGTTCAAAGAGAGGCCCAGATGGGCCATTCGGGCACAATGATCACGAAGGATTATCTGGGCGAGGAGTGCCTGCAGGCTTATGCACCGATCGGTCAGGGCGCAGGGTTTCGGTGGGCGATCGTCGCGAAGATCAGCACCCACGAAGCACTCGCAAGAGAATCCACATTCACCCGGATCGTCGTGTTGGCCACTACCGGAATCATTTTCGGCGTCTGCCTGCTCGCTGTGATTCTGGCCCAGGTCTTTCTGCAGCCGATCCGCCGCCTGGAGGCCGGCGTTCAACGTATCAGCGAGGGCGACTACACAGTCGCGATTCCGGTGGAGACGCGCGACGAAATAGGCGAATTGACCGAGATGTTCAACGAGATGAGTAGCAGCCTCTCGGCCAAGGAGGAGATGCTCGACGAGCAGCGCGAGCAGATCAAGAAGTTACTCAATTCCCTCATGCCCGAGACAATCGCCGATAAGTTACGCCGCGGCGAGGAGGTCCCCGCCCGGGAACACTCCAATGTCACGGTCATCTACGCCACCGTCCTGGGACTGGACCGGGTTCAGGCGCGTCTCGATTCCGAACAGGCACTGAACATCACCAACGAGATCAATCGGCAATTCGAGGCCGCGGCAGCCGAATATGACATCGACCGCATCAGGCCGGTCAGAAACGGATACCTCGGCAGTTGCGGGCTGAGCGTTCCCCGCTTGGACAACGTGCGGAGGGCCGTCGATTTCGCTCAGGAGTGCGAGCGGATCATCGAAAGGCTCAGCAGCGACTCCGGACTGAGCCTGTCGCTGTGTGCGGGAATCGACACCGGCAAGGTCAACAGCGTACTCGTGGGCGCCCATTCGACGGTCTTCGATCTCTGGGGAACTGCGGTCAACCTCGCTCACCGCATCAAGTCACGAGTACCGCAATCCGGGGTTTATGTCTCGTCGCGGGTTTACAAAACCCTCTCCGAGACAACGTCGTTCGTTAGTGCCGGAACCGTCTCCGTCGATGGATCGAATGAGCCGATCTGGCAATTGGTGGAGCAGGCGTAATGCTCAACGTCCTCACTTCTCCGTGGTTCTACTGGGCTGTCGGTATCGCTCTCGGACTGCCGCTGGCCTTGATTCTCCTCACCGAATTGCAACAAAGCCTGCGTCGCCGCGACAGTCCACTGCTGCAACCCGTGTCGTTGCTGCGCAACCTGCTGGTGCCCACGGGCGCACTGCTGATGGCGATGGTCGGGGCCACCCAGATGCCGTTCGGGTCCATGCCGGTCCGCCTGGTGAGCACGGTCGTAGCCGTTTTGATTCTCATGCTGCTACTTGCCGGCGTCAGAGCATCGCTGTTTTCGAACGCCCCCGAAAACAGTTGGCGACATCGGGTTCCCGCGATCTTCCTCGATGTGGTCAGATTCGGGCTCATCGCCATCGGCGTCGGGCTCATCCTGGCCTATATTTGGGGCGCGCACATAGGCGGTATGTTCACGGCGTTGGGCATCGGTTCGATCGTCATCGGCCTGACACTCCAGAATTCCGTCGGCCAAATCATCTCGGGTCTGCTCATGCTCTTCGAGCAGCCGTTCCGGATCGGTGACTACATCGAGACCGACAAGGCAAAGGGCCGAGTCATCGAGGTGAACTGGCGGGCAGTGCATATCGAGACGGCACTTGGAATGCAGATAATGCCGAATTCCGTTCTGGCCGGCGCTGCTTTCACCAATCGCAGTCGCCCAGCCGGAACCCATGCCACTCGGGTGACCAGTGTGTTCTCGGTCGAGGACAGACCTGATCAGGTGTGCGAGATGTTGGTGCGGATCGCGTCCCGGTTGCCCGAATGCGATCCCGACCTGGTTCCGGTCGCGGTTCCGATCGGAACGATGAATTACCGCACGAAGATTCCACTGCGATCACCGGCCGACGACGGCGACGCTGAAGCCACGTTCCTACGCTGGATCTGGTACGCAGCGCGGCGGGAAGGCCTTCATCTCGACGAGGCTGACGACTTCTTCTCGGATCCGCAATCGGTCGCCGATGCGATCCGCAACGTCGTGGCACCAACCCTTCACATGACGGCCGAACAACAGAAAGCCATGGTCCCGCACGCGTCCATCGAACGTTTCGGATCCGGCGAACTCGTACTCGAAAGAGGGGTTGTTCCCGATTCGATGTCGTTCGTCATCGCAGGCGAGGTGAAGCTGACTGCCGACATCGATGACAGAACCCGCGCCGAGGTGGCCACCATTACCGAGGGCTCCTTCTTCGGCCAGAGCACACTCACCCGCCAACCGGTGACCGGTTCGCTGTTCGCGCTCACCGAGGTAACAGTGGTTCGCGTCCATCGCGAGGCCATCGAGAAGGTGCTGCACAACAACCCGGTTCTGCTGCAGGAGTTCGGTCGCGCCATCGACGAACGCCGCAAGCGGGTTGAAATGGTGCTGGCCGATCCCGGACTCGCTGAGAACGTTGACGAGACAGATCTCATGTCGGGCACCGGTTTCGAGACTGGGAATTGAGTGATGAGCGAAATCGGATTCCTGCGCGATGACGAAGTCGTCGTCGAGGTGGCCGGAGTCGCCGTCGGTGGGCGCCTGACCATTCCCCAGCAGCCACGGGGCATCGTGGTGTTCGCCCACGGTAGCGGAAGCAGCCGACACAGCCCGCGTAACCGTTTCGTGGCTGCGGTCCTCCAGTCGGCCGGGTTGGCGACGCTGCTCTTCGACCTGCTCACGCCGGAAGAAGAAGCCAATCGCGCCAACGTCTTTGACATCCGGCTGTTGGCCGACCGACTGGTGGGGGTGA
>JAHBAP020000392.1 GCA_018500005.2 Mycobacterium sp.
ACGCATCCGCAGACGGAAACCGTGGACCCTGGCCCGGCGCCGGTTGTTCGGCTGGAAGGTGCGCTTGCCCTTGGCCACGACTGTCTCTCCTCGTCACATGGCGTCCACGCCGGATCACTGCGATCCTGGACGCTTCGCCCGTCTTGCTCTATCGAACCGGCGCGGTCCCGGACCCCGGTCGCTGCCGTGTCACCCGTGGTTGGGCGACTACCCGAGGGTACTGACGTCGCTTGCGCTGGTCAAACCGTCCTCCCGGGCACTCGCCTCCCCCTGTGGATAAATACTTGGCTACCTGTTGGCACCGGGCGCGAAACCTGTTAGCTTCGGGCAGAGCACAGTGCCCGTCACATGTTTGCGACGGGCCCTGAGCCCTAGTGCCTAATGCCCATATACTGCTGAACTGACGAATTCCTGAGACCTGTACACAGCTGTGGATAACGTTGTGGACAGATCTCGGCTACTCATAGCAGTCGACTCGAGTCCGGGGGGAGTCCGACGTTGACTGACGATCCCTCACCCGATTTCGCATCGGTATGGAATTCCGTCGTCGCTGAACTCAACGGTGACGGTGATTCGTCCGGCGACAGCTCTCTGGGTCCGGGACTCACCCCCCAACAGCGCGCCTGGCTCAAGCTGGTCCAGCCGCTCACGATCGCCGAAGGCTTCGCCCTTCTGTCCGTGCCCAGCCCGTTCGTGCAGAACGAAATCGAACGTCATCTGCGTAGCCCGATTATGGACGCCTTGAGCCGACGCCTCGGCCACCGGGTTGAACTCGGTGTTCGGATCGAGCAGCCCGACAGCCCCGACGACTCTCCCGACCACGACATCCCGCTCTCGGACTTCGATCTGGACAATCTCGACGAGGACCGCGAGGCTCCGGCCGTCAACCAGGGCGACTGGTCGTCCTACTTCATCGAACGGCCACGAACCAGTCCGAGTGAATCTCCCTCCGGAGCCAGTCTCAATCGCCGTTACACCTTCGACACCTTCATCATCGGCGCGTCCAACCGGTTCGCCCATGCTGCCGCTCTGGCGATAGCCGAAGCGCCGGCCCGCGCCTATAACCCGCTTTTCATCTGGGGCGAGTCGGGCCTCGGCAAGACCCACCTCCTGCATGCAGCCGGTAACTACGCACAACGCCTCTTCCCCGGAATGCGGGTCAAATACGTCTCCACCGAGGAATTCACCAACGACTTCATCAACTCCCTGCGCGACGACCGCAAAGTCGCCTTCAAACGGAGCTACCGCGATATCGACATCCTGCTGGTCGACGACATCCAGTTCATCGAGGGCAAAGAAGGTATCCAGGAAGAGTTCTTCCACACCTTCAACACCCTGCATAACGCCAACAAGCAGATCGTCATCTCCTCAGACCGGCCGCCCAAGCAGCTCGCAACTCTCGAAGACCGGTTGCGCACACGCTTCGAGTGGGGTCTGATCACCGACGTCCAGCCGCCCGAACTGGAGACGCGTATCGCGATTCTCCGCAAGAAGGCCCAGATGGAGCGGCTGGCTGTTCCAGACGATGTCCTGGAACTCATCGCCAGCAGCATCGAACGCAACATCCGCGAATTGGAAGGCGCACTGATCCGGGTCACCGCGTTCGCCTCGTTGAACAAGACCCCGATCGACACCGCGTTGGCCGAGATCGTGCTGCGGGACCTGATCGCCGATGCGGGCACCACACAGATCAGCGTTGCAATGATCATGGCCGCCACCGCCGACTACTTCGACACCACAGTCGAGGAGCTCCGCGGCGCCGGAAAGACACGGGCGCTGGCCCAATCACGCCAGATCGCGATGTATCTATGCCGCGAACTCACCGACCTGTCGCTGCCCAAGATCGGTCAGGCCTTCGGCCGCGACCACACCACCGTGATGTACGCCCAGCGCAAGATCCTCGGCGAAATGGCGCAACGCCGCGAGGTCTTCGATCACGTCAAAGAGCTCACAACCCGCATCCGGCAGCGTTCCAAGCGCTGAATCGGCGGGCGCTTCGCTGCAATCGCGAAAAAACTTTGGCACCACTACTTGTCAACTGTCACAACCCCCTGTTGTGAACAGCCTGTGCACAATCCTGGGGACAGCCACCGCCGCCATCGGACAACGGTGAACAACCGGATTTCGCTCCACAGCGCTTCCCAGGCCGTTGTTGGCTGATCCACATCGCATCCCCACACACCAACCCATGCCGAACTGCGGCTTTGCCGTGGTATCCACAGACTGCACAGCCCCTAATACTGTTACCGAGAGTTATTCAAGGTTTCTCTCCAGAAGAAGGCGGTTGGGGAAGAGTGCATTCACACCCCCTTCCGCACCCCCTCCCGGCCTGGTTGTCACCACCACCGATTAGCTTTCAAGATGACTCGCGACGCTCTAGGTTGTGATCTGACCGGCGCTCTCGGCCGGGGCGATGTTTGAAGGGACACGATGCACGTGGCGACCACGACGGTTGGCTCCGACCTGAAGTTCCGCTTGGTCCGGGAGGACTTCGCCGACGCCGTTGCCTGGGTGGCCCGCAGCCTTCCGTCCAGGCCGCCGTCGAATCCCGTGTTGGCCGGCGTGCTCATCACCGGTTCCGATGACGGGCTGACGATTTCCGGATTCGACTTCGATGTCTCCGCGGAGGTGACCGTTCCGGCTGAGATCGCTTCTGGTGGAACGGTTTTGGTGTCCGGAAGGCTGCTTTCCGATATCACCCGGGCGCTTCCCGCCAAACCTGTCGACGTCAGCGTCGACGGCACCCGAATGCTGCTGACCTGCGGAAGTGCGAAATTTTCGCTGCCGGCGATGCCGGTGGAGGATTATCCGACCCTGCCGTCGCTACCGGCCGAAACTGGTGTAGTGGCCGCGGACCTGTTCACCGAGGCGGTAGGCCAGGTCGCCGTGGCGGCCGGCCGCGACGACACACTGCCGATGCTCACCGGAATCCGGGTCGAGATTTCCGGAGACACCGTCGTTTTGGCCGCCACCGATCGCTTCCGACTCGCGGTTCGGGAACTCACCTGGGGTTCGGTGTCGCCCGACGTGGAGGCTGCCGTGCTGGTGCCGGCCAAGACGTTGGCGGAGACCGCGAAGTCCGTCAGTCCAACTAGCGACGTGCATCTGGCGCTGGGTAGTGGTTCGTCGGTCGGCGAAGAGCGACTGCTCGGCATGCGCAGCGGGGGTCGGCGGAGTACCACCCGACTGCTGGACACCGAGTTCCCCAAATATCGCCAGCTGCTTCCCGCCGAGCACACCGCCGTCGCAACTCTGGGAGTCACCGATCTCATCGAGGCGATCAAACGTGTGGCCCTGGTCGCCGATCGCGGTGCCCAGGTCCGGATGGAGTTCTCCCCCGGATCGCTGCGGCTCTCCGCCGGTGCCGACGGTGTCGGTCTGGCGGAAGAGGAGCTCGAAGTCGATTTCGCCGGGGAGCCGCTGACCATTGCGTTCAACCCGACGTACCTGACAGACGGCCTGGGTTCACTGCATTCCGATCGCGTCACCTTCGGGTTCACCACACCGAGCAAGCCAGCAGTGCTGCGACCGGCTGCCGATGAAGGTCCGACCGGTAGCGGGCCGTTCCCGGCGCTGGACACCGACTACGTGTATCTGCTCATGCCGGTCCGGCTCCCCGGCTAGACGCAGGAGGTCAAGCACATGCAGATGGGTCTGGTCGGCCTCGGCAAGATGGGCTTCAACATGCGCGCGCGGTTGCGCGAAGCCGGCCACGAGATCGTCGGCTACGACCCACGGCCGGAAGTGTCCGACGTCCCGACGCTGGCAATGCTGGCCGATGCCCTCGAGGCACCCCGCGTCGTGTGGGTAATGGTCCCGTCCGGACCGATCACCCATGAAACCGTCGCATCGTTAGGCGAGGTGTTGAGTCCCGGTGATCTGGTCGTCGACGGCGGCAACTCCCGCTACACCGAGGACGCCCCGCACGCCGAGTTACTCGCCGAGCGCGGTATCGGTTTCGTCGATGCTGGCGTCTCCGGCGGAATCTGGGGCCTGACCGAGGGTTATGGGCTGATGGTCGGTGGAAGTGACGAGCACATCACCCGCCTGATGCCGATCTTCGATGCTTTGCGGCCGGCGGGTCCGGTCGCGGACGGTTTCGTCCACGCCGGCCCGGTTGGTGCCGGCCATTACGCCAAGATGGTGCACAACGGCATCGAATACGGTCTGATGCACGCCTACGCGGAGGGCTATGAGCTGCTCAACGCCGAACCGCTGATCACCGATACCCAAGCAGTTATCCAAGCCTGGACCAACGGCACCGTGGTGCGGTCCTGGCTGCAGCAACTGCTCGCCAAGGCACTCAAGGAAGACCCGAATTTCGCCGACATCTCCGACTACACCGAGGACTCCGGCGAAGGACGCTGGACCGTTGAAGAAGCCATCAACCATCGGGTTCCGACGCCGGTGATCGCGGCTTCGCTGTTCGCGCGGTTCGCCTCCCGTCAAGACCAGTCACCGACGATGAAGGCCGTCTCGGCGCTCCGTAATCAGTTCGGCGGTCACGCGGTCAAACGGGTTCCGCTGTCCGGCTGATCGCATGTACGTACGTCACCTGACGCTGCGCGACTTCCGCTCCTGGGCCCACGTGGACCTGGAGCTGACGCCGGGCCGAACGGTGTTCGTCGGCTCCAACGGTTTCGGCAAGACGAATCTGATTGAGGCGCTTTGGTATTGCGCCACCCTCGGTTCGCATCGGGTGGCCACCGATGCACCACTGATCCGGGCCGGCGCGGATCGCGCGGTGATCTCCACGATCGTCGTCAACGAGGGCCGCGAACTCGCCGTCGACATCGAAATCGCGGCGGGCCGGGCCAATAAGGCGCGGCTGAACCGGTCACCGGTGCGCAGCACCCGTGAGGTTCTCGGCGCGGTCCGCGCAGTGCTGTTCGCACCCGAGGATCTGGCGTTGGTCCGCGGCGACCCGGGCGAGCGCCGGCGCTACCTCGACGAACTGGCCACCGTCCGGCGCCCAACCATCGCCGGGGTACGTGCCGACTACGACAAAGTGCTTCGGCAGCGGACCGCGCTGCTGAAATCGGCGGCCAACCCCCGACCGCGTGCCGACCCAGGGGCGCTCGCCACCCTCGAGGTGCGGCACGGGCACCTTGCCGCGCACGGCCCCCCTTTGATCTCAGCCCGCATCGAACTGACCAACCAACTGGCGCCGCAGGTCGAAAAAGCCCATCAAATTCTGG
>JAHBAP020000613.1 GCA_018500005.2 Mycobacterium sp.
ATCGCGGTCGCTTTGCAGGGTCTGCGGGGCGCCCCCGAACTCACGATTGAGCGCTACCGGCGGGTTGTCGAGGTGCTAGCCGTCAGTGCCGAGAGATGTTGGCGTGAGAGGTCACGATTCAGCTCAGCCAATAACCACTTGATCGGGGAGATGGCGGGCCTCGCGGTGATCGCGATGTTGTTCCCTGACTTGCCGGGTGCTCAACGGTGGGAGCGCCGGGCAGTGCACACGCTTTCGACGGAGGCGCCAAATCTGATACTGCCGGACGGTTGCGGAGCCGAACAATCGGTCGCTTATCAGATTGCGACGGTCGAGCTGCTTCAGCTGATTACGGGGCTTCTGCTGGACCGCGACGGCCGGGCGCCGGAGGCAATCACCGATGCCATTTCTCGTAGCAGTGCTTTTCTCGCGAACATCGTCGGGGAAAACGACCCGGACCCCCGGTACGGGGACGCCGACCAGGAATTTGCTGTGCGGCTCGGGCCGGAGGAGGAACGCACCGTCCGTGAACATCTCGGAATTGCGGCAGCGCTGGGGTGCGAAGCCGGACGGGCTGTTCAACATGAACCCACTTTGGCCGCCGAGTGGTACCGACGGATGTTGTCGGCCGCGGCCTCGGAGGTACCCGAAGAATCTGGTGCGGGTGGCATCGCTCCGAACTTCGTGGCACCTTACGGGGGCTTGGTAGTTTTCCGGAGGGGCCGGCGCCGGATCACGATGGACATTGGTTCCCTCGGGTACCTCTCAATCGCAGCCCACGGCCACGCCGATGCACTCGCCGTCACTGTTAGCGACGATGGGCGCGATGTCATAGGCGACCCCGGTACAGGAAGCTACTACCAGCATCCCCAGTGGCGTGCGGTGATGCGCGGGACGCGGGCGCATGCGACGGTATGCGTCGACGGCGAAGACCAATCAGTGATCGGCGGACCCTTCATGTGGTCCCGACATGCCAACACTCGGGTGCGCGGCATCGACGTGGAGACTGGAGTCGTCGATGCGGAACACGATGGCTACCTCCGGCTGCCGGGCCACGTCATGCATCGACGTTGGCTGATCGCTCCGCCGGGGGACCGCAGCGTCCTGGTCGTCGACTTGATCAGCGGCACCGGCATTCATGAGGTCAGAACCACTTGGCCATTGCATCCGGCACTGGGTGCGAGCAGCACCGGGACGGGGCACATCATTACTCGCGACGATGTACCAGTCTTCGAACTGCTTCATGCGGCAACCCGAACGATCGCCCTTGAGGGCAGCTTTGGTGATGACGAACAAACCCTGGGTTGGTGGTCGGAACTTCTGGAAAGTCGGACTCCTGCATGGTGGTTGAGCGGGGTTTGCAGCGCGGAACTGCCCATCGCCATGGCCACCCTGATCTCGCCAGTAGACGGCACCGCTACTTGCGGTTTGAACGTCACTCTCAACGGTGAAAGCATCGCGGTGGGCTGGACGGAGAATCGAGTCGAACGCCGCAAGACGATTCGCATCGATACTCCTGCGACAGTCGCCTAAAGAAAGTGATTTAAGCCGCAATGTGTGGACTGACAGGATGCGCCTCGACTGAGACCCAGTCGAACCGTGCCTGGCTTTCCGCCGCGCGCGACACTTTGACCCATCGAGGTCCCGACGATGCGGGCGAGTGGTGGTCGGATGACGGCCGCGTGGGCCTTGCTCATCGGCGCCTGGCGATTCTGGATTTGTCGCCCCTGGGACATCAGCCCATGCACCTTGTCGACAGGCAACTGTCAATTGTGTTCAACGGCGAGATCTACAACTTCGCCGACTTGAGAACAGATCTCGAGCAGCGTGGTCACCGGTTCCGGTCGCACTGCGACACCGAGGTGATTCTGGCTGCGTACGCCGAATGGGGTGATGACTGTCTCAAGCACCTCAACGGAATGTTCGCGTTGGCTCTCTACGATGCGCGAGAGCAGCGAGTGCTTCTGGCGCGTGACCGTGCCGGGGAAAAGCCACTTTTCTATCGTGCGGACGGTTCCACGATCTACTTCGGATCGGAACTGAAAGCGCTGCTGGCGAATAGCGAACTGCCGCGTCGGATCAACCCGTCCGCGCTCGACTGCTACCTGCTGCTGGGCTACATCCCCGGTGACCTCTGCGTCTTGGCGGGGTACAACAAACTGCCGCCCGCTCACGCTCTGAGTTTCGATGTCCGTCGAGGCTCGGTGAAGGTGTGGCGCTACTGGGAAGTGCCTGAGTTCGACGCCGGCGCTCCGGTCGATGAGTCGGCCCTGGTCGATGAATTGGACTCCCTGATGGAGGCTGCGGTTGCACGGCAACTCAGGGCCGATGTTCCGGTCGGTGTACTGCTAAGCGGCGGTATCGATTCCAGCCTCGTGACCGCGATGGCAGTCCGGAATTCCTCGCAGGTGCGGACATTCAGTATCGGATTTCCGGGGCATGGGGACCTCGATGAAACCGCCCACGCCCGATTAGTTGCCAATCACTTCGGGACTGATCACACCGAATTGATGATGGAACCCGCAACCGCGGATCTGATCCCTGAATTGGCCGTTCAGTTCGACGAGCCGATCGCGGATCTGTCGATGATCCCGACCTATCTCGTCAGCCGTCTGGTTCGAGAGCAGTGCACCGTCGCACTCGGCGGTGACGGAGGTGACGAATTGTTCGGCGGCTACTCCCGGTACAGCCGACTCCTGTGGATGCAGGATCGATTATTGAAGGGCATTCCAGTCGGTGGTCGCAAGTCCCTGGCCTGGATGGCGCAGCATGTATTGCCGGTCGGCTTCAAGGGGCGCAACTATCTGCAAGCGCTCGCGGTGGATTTCGCGCATGACGTTCCGCTGATCTCCACCTACTTCGATGCCGCTACGCGTCGACGGCTCATGCGGGGTGAATCTTCTTGGGAAACAACGGCAGATCAGGTAGTCCGCGCAGCGACCCCCATCGAGCCCGATCTGGTTCAGCGGGCGACGCGAATGGACTTCCACAACAGCTTCCCGGAAGCAATCCTCGTCAAAGTCGACCGGGCCAGCATGCTGACATCACTGGAAGTCCGAGCCCCGTTGCTTGATCAGCATGTCATCGAATTCGCCTTCGGTCGTGTGCCGTCGGCACTCAAAGCCACAACTGATCAACGCAAAATCCTCCCCAAGCTCCTTACCGAGCGGCTGCTGCCCCCGGAATTCGATCGTCAACGCAAACAGGGCTTTTCGGTCCCCATCGCGCAGTGGCTGCGTAAGGGTCCGTTCCATGACCTGTTCTGGGATGTTCTCGGCAGCGCCGACTGCATCTTCGATCCCAAAGCTATTCGAAGCCTCGAGCGTGGGCAGTTGCGCGGACTCGTGAACGGCGATCGATTGTTCGCCCTGGTCGAGTTTGAATTGTGGCGGAAGGCCTACGGCACACACTTGTAGATCCGCAGCCCCGGAACCGGGGACGCTAGCGGTCTGCCCCTCGGCCGACACCCTGGTAGATCCAGCCGTCTGCGCTCCACTTATCGGGATCCAGGCAGTTTCGCCCGTCGATGATGTTGCGATGCCGAACAATCGGGCTCAAGCAGTCCGGCTCAAGGCGCCGAAACTCCTCCCACTCAGTAAGGATGAGTGTTACATCAGCGCCATCACAGGCTTCCCGCACGTCGCCGGCGTATTCCAGAGTGGGGAACAGTTGACGAGCGTTTTCGATTGCCTTCGGGTCATAGACGGAGACTGCGGCGCCCTGCAACTGCATTTGGCCCGCGATGTTCAGCGCAGGGGAGTCGCGGATGTCATCGGAGTCAGGCTTGAAAGCAGCTCCCAGCACCGCGACTTTCGCGCCAATCAGGCTGCCGCCGACCGTCTCCCTCGCCAATTCCACCATCTTGGTTCGCTGCTGCATGTTGATGCTGTCGACCGTGGTGAGAAGTGTTAACGCTTGATTCGCGCCAAGCTCACCGGCCCGCGCCATCAAAGCTCGGATGTCCTTAGGCAGACACCCTCCGCCGAATCCGATGCCGGCGTTGAGGAACTTGCGTCCGATCCGAACATCGTGGCCGAGAGCCTCTGCCAGTTCGAACACGTCAGCGCCCGTTGCGTCACAGATTTCGGCCATCGCGTTGATGAAAGACACCTTGGTGGCAAGGAACGCATTCGCTGCGGTCTTGACAAGTTCAGCCGTCTCACGATCGGTGACGAAGAACGGCACGCCCGCTGCGATGGCGTCGCCGTAAATCTCCCGCGCTACGGCTTCGGCCTGTCCGACTCGTCGGGCATCGATCCCCAACACAATCCGATCTGGGTGCAGCGTGTCCTGCACGGCGCAGCCCTCGCGGAGGAACTCGGGGTTCCAGGCGACATGAACGGAATAGCCAACAGGCGAAAGACGCGGTGCGAGCTAGGTAAGCCTTGCTGTGGTTGCAAAAGGAACCGTCGATTTTCCGAAAACCGTTGAAGGCCTGTATAATAGCGGCGACAACGTGGTGATAAACG
>JAHBAP020000345.1 GCA_018500005.2 Mycobacterium sp.
GAATCAGCAGCAGGGCGACGCCGGCGCCCTCGCGCTGGCCGTGGGCGTTGGCCGGCGTCGCCCTGCTGCTGATTCTGGGAGCCTTGGTGGTGGGGATGTGGCCCCGTCAGCAGGAACCCCCGATTTCGTCCTCGGGAACGATGGTCACTCCGCGGCCGCCCACGTCATCGCCCACGTCGCCGCCCACAACGACGTCATCGCCCACAACGACGGCATCGACGACGAGCACATCGGGGACGGCCCCGGCGGTGACCTTCGAATCCATGCGGGACGCGGTTACCGGCTTCTACGGGCAACTGCCCGGCAATGCCAGCGGCGCCTGGAACAGGCTGGATGCCCATTATCAACAGCGCAACGGCCTCGACGGTTACCTCGGCTTCTGGTCGACGATCCAGTCCGTGTCGGTGCTGTCGGTGACGCCGCGGGACGCGAACAGCGTGGTTGCCACCGTGCGCTATGTGTTGCGCGACGGTCGGGTGGATACCGAGAACCGTTGGCTAAGTGTGGTTCCCCGCAACGGTCAGCTGCTTATCTACGACTCCGAACGGATCGGGCCGGCCTGAAAGTCAGCGCGCCAGATGCGGACGGCAGAAAGCGCACAGGCCAGAACCCAGGCTGGGATACCCGCAGTAGGGGCAAGTGCCCACCCGGGTCGAGGTGAGTCGTCCGGGGTTGTCATCGCCGGACAGCCGGCTGTCCAGGGTGCTGAGTTGCCCGGCGAGCATGGTCAGCCGGTCGGTGAGCCGTTCCCGCTCGGACTCCAAAGCGGTTCTCTCGCAGATCATTTCCCCGATGGCGACACCGGTCCGGGGGCTGCGTCCGCGCCATGCCAGATCGGTCAGCTCGCGGTCCAGTTGATCCAGTTTGGCGGCCAGGCCACGGAGCAGGTGGGTGAGTTGCTCACGGTCGGCGTGAATGGGCGCCAACGGTTCGGGATACGTCGCAGCAGCTGTCACCGAATCCCTTTCCAAGAGTCGTCATCAGGATGGATGCCGAAGTCCGGTCAGTAAGCTAGCAGCGCTGGCAGCTATCCGCGAAATTTTCGCGGAGAAAAAGACCTGCGGTCCAGATCGGCCTTAGGATGGTGCCACGTAGCAGTAGGCGTTGCGATCTTCGGCGAGGTCCATCGGCCCGTGCGGATCCGGCTGTCCCGCGGTGCTTCGGGACGGTCGCCGGGTCGTCGGGCGACAGGGTGTAAACATGCCTGGCAGTGGGCCACACGAGCAGAACGTCGAGTGCCGCCGTTGACGTACCTCGACGGGACGCTCGATGCCACTCTCCGCCGACGTGTTCTCGCCGCCGGCGTCGATCAGTTGGCGGCATCCAATATCGCGTCGTTCAGATTGGAAGCCGTGGCGGCCCGCGCCGGCGTCGAACTGGATCTGGTCAAGCAGATCTGGCCGAGTGGGCCCGATCTGTTCGTGGCGATGCTGGAGGATTTCGCCGAGCGTCACATGCCCGTTCCGGATACCGGCACGTTTCGGGGAGATCTGCTCGAGTACGCGCGCTCCTATGCCCTGATGGTGAACACCCCCACCGGGCGCAGGATGCTCGACGCCTTGCTCGTCAAACCGCAGGATTGGGATCTGTCCGACTCCCGGGCGGTGTTCTTGGATTACCGGGTCGCAAGGATCGGTCCGTTAGTCCAGCGAGCCATCGAACGTGGGGAGTGTCCGGACGGCACGGATCCCGCATTGACCATCGACATGCTCGCAATCGGGCTGTGTCTGCCGGTGCTGCTGTACGACCGGCCGATCACCGATGAGCACTGCCAGTACGTTGTCCGGACTCTGCTGAACGGAATCACCGGAAAGCACTGACTGCCCGCGCTTACGATTCCGCAATGCCGTCGCTGATTCCACCGCTGCCCAGACCTCCGTTGGGCCTGCCGGATCCGCTTCGGCGCATCCATGTGCCCAAGGACCTCGACTCGGTGATCGACGTGGGTCCCGAGGACCCGCCGGAAGCGGGCGACGTCAGCCCCCGGCGGGTCCAGGCGATGTGGTCTGCGGTGCTCGACTGGTACCGAAGCGGCGTGCACCCGGCGATCCAGATCTGCGTGCGCCGGCACGGCGCGGTCATCCTCAACCGGGCGATCGGCCATGCCCGCGGGAACGGACCCGCTGACCGCAAGGGCACCGAGAAGGTGCCCATCACCGTCGACACCCCGTTCTGCACGTATTCGACCTCGAAGGCCGTCACCGCCTTCCTGGTTCACAAGCTCATCGAACGGGGAATGCTCGAACTCGATGATCCGGTCGCCGACTACATCCCGGGGTACGCCAAGAAGGGGAAGCACGAGATCACCATCGGGCACGTGCTGGCGCACCGGTCCGGTGTCCCCAATCTTCCCGCCAACGCCATGGATCTCGACAACCTGACCGACCGGCAGTTCATGGTGGACACCCTGGTCGAGGCGGCACCATTCGCGAAGGCCGGCCGCTACCTGGCCTACCACGCTGTTTCGGGTGGATTCATCCTCGGCGAGGTGGTGCACGCGGTCACCGGCAAAGACATCCGGCAGGTGCTCGCCGAGGAATTCCTCGACCCACTCGAGTTCCGTTGGACCAACTACGGTGTCGCGCCGGAGGACGTCGGGGAGGTCGCACTCAACTACGTCACCGGGCCGCCGACCGCCCCGCCGTTGTCCAATCTGCTCACCCGTGCCCTGGGCGTTGAACTCGACCGGCTCGTCAAGCTGACCAACGACCCGCGCTACCTCACCGGCATCGTCCCGTCGGCCAACACGGTCTCCACCGCCTGGGAGCTGTCCCGGTTCTTCGAAATCATGCGCTGCGGCGGCGAACTGGACGGGGTCCGGGTGATCGAGACCGACACCATCCGGCGCGCGCTACTGGAGCGATCGCATCTGGAGATCGACTTCTCGCTGGGATATCCGACCCGCTTCTCCTACGGACTGATGCTGGGGGCGCAGGTGGTCAGCCTCTACGGCCTGGACACCCAGCATGCTTTCGGCCACATGGGTTTCAGCAATCAACTCACCTGGGCCGACCCGGAACGGGCGATCTCGGTGTCGGTGATGAACAGCGGCAAGCCGATCGTCTATCCCGAACTGCACATGTTCCCCGGCATGATGCAGCGGATCACGACAGAGATGCCGAAGATTTCGAAGTCGGAGATGTTGGTGTAGTCGCAACGGCGGTTGGCAGTGGAGCCCCCTGTCAGGATTGAACTGACGACCTTTCGCTTACAAGGCGAGTGCTCTACCACTGAGCTAAGGAGGCGTTGCCGGGTTCGACGCCGGCCACCGACACCTTATCGGTTCGGATCTGTATCAGTCGTCCGGCCGGTCGCGGTCGTCGTCCTCTTCGTTGCCGAAGATGCCGAGCGGCCAGCGGCCGCGTCGGGGGATCGGAATCCGTTCGGCGAAGTTGGTCAGCGGATTGACCACCAGCGTCATCGCCACGACTGCTTCGCGCAGGGTCTCGATGGTGGGGGCGAGTTCCTCCATCCCGGGAGCCAGTCGATTCAGGGAATCGGTGACGGCGGCAAGCTGCTCCAGCGGACCGTTCTTCGCGGTCAGTCTGTCGACCACGCCACCCTCGGCGAGAAGTCGGTCAGCAACCCCGTCCTCGGCGAGCACCCTCTCGAGCAGCCCGTCCTCGCCGAACACGCGGTCCACCAGGCCGTCCGGTGCCAGCGCACGGTCCACCGCGCCGCCCTCGGCTGTCATCCGATCCAGCACGCCGTCCGGTGTCAGCAGTTTGTCGACGATCCCGCCCGGTTGCAGAAGGCGGTCCAGGGCGCCGTCGGAGGCGAGGGCACGGCCCAGAGGGGTGTCCTCGTCGAGCAGCGAGGCGAATCGGTTGGCGCGCTCGATGGTCTCGTCGAGACCGAACAGCTGGGCAACGGACTCGCTGGGCGAAGGGACGGTGGTATCGCCGAGGCTCCGCTTGGCCATGTCGATCGCGGCTTCGGCGATATCGATCCCCGCGCTGGCCGCGGCCAGGCCAACCCGCACCGGCGTGGTTGCGATGTCCATCACGACCTTCGCCCAATCCATGGTCGCAAGTGTAGGGCTGCCTCGCCCGACTTGGGGGGATCGGCGCCGTTCCCGCACTCACAGCTATTTCACAGCCACCGTCCAGCTTCCGTTCACCGGCGGGAGAGCAGATTGGAGGTATGCCTGCAGTGCCCGAGCCC
>JAHBAP020000417.1 GCA_018500005.2 Mycobacterium sp.
AGTGCCTTCGGCGATGCCACGCTGGATCGCATCGACCATCCGGGCATTCTGTTCATCGACTCGACGGCTCAACAGCTCGGCGGTGTCGGCAGCGGCCGGCTAGGGGCCGGGTTTGGCCGGGAATGCGAGCATGCGGAAGAACTGCGGGTGATCGAGTGCGAAGCGCAGATACTGTTCTGAGGCCGCGAGCAGTTGCTCGATCGGACTGCGGTCCGGCGTGTAGGCACGATCCATGTAGTCGCGATCCACGTCGAGCGCCCGAGCGACGACGGCCGCGTACAGCCCCTCCTTGCTGCCGAAGTTGTTGTAGATCGAGCCGACGGCGACGCCGGCGTGCTGGCCGATCTCCTCGACCGTGACTTCATCGACCGGGCGCTCGGAGAACATCACCTGCGCCGCGGCGAGCAACGCGTCCATCGTGCGCTGCTTGCGCGGATCCAGGCGGCGTTGCGCTGCGGTCTCCACTCGCTCAGCCTACTGCGGGGCATCAAGTTATTGAAACGGTTGCAATAGACGCCGCGCCGACTTAGCATCGCCTACATGTTGGAATCATTACAACAAGTATCGGCCGAGACGAGGCTGAGTGAACTCGGTATCGAGTTGCCAACACCTTTGCGTGGGTGCCGTTCGGGGGTGGTACCCGCCGCTGCGTGGGTGCCGCCTTCGCCACTATGGAGATGGATGTCGTTCTGCGAACGCTATTGCGCACCTTGACCATTCACACAACCACTAGACCTGGCGAGAGGTCGCACAACCGGGGGGTTGCATACACCCCCAAGGATGGGGGCCGGATCATCGTGCACCGCCGAAGCCAAGGAGTGAAGTCATGACCGTCGTCATCGTTCTGGCAGCCGTGTTCTTCGCGGGCATGGGCCTGTTCGCGCTCGCCAGCCCCGCCGCGCTGATCCGCCCGTTCGGCATCACCCTGCCGATCCCCGAGTCCCGCGCTGAGGTTCGCGCGGTGTACGGCGGCTTCGGCCTGGCCATCGCCGCCGTGTTGGTGCTGGCCGCCACGGGCCACCCCGCCCGGGACGGGATTCTCGTCACGGTGGCCGCCGCACTGGGCGGAATGGCGTTCGGGCGGTTGGTCTCGGGCGTGGTCGACAGGCCGAAGGCGTTCTACCCGAACTGGTTCTACTTCCTCGTCGAGATCGTGGGGGCAGCCGGCCTACTCTGGGCGGCGCGGGGCTGATCTTGGTGGAGTGGATCGACGTCACCACCCCCGCGGTTCGGCTGCGGGCGCTCACGTGGGGTCCTCCGGACGCCCCGATGGCGTTGTGCCTGCACGGTTTTCCCGACACCGCCCACGGCTTCCGCTTGCTCGCGCCGCACTTGGTGGAGGCGGGCTACCGAGTGGTCGCGCCCTTCATGCGCGGCTATGCGCCCTCGTCACTTCCCCGGGATCACAGCTTCCACATCGGTGCGCTGATGGATGATGCGCTGCGGGTGCGGGATGCGGCAGGGCCCAGCCACGACGACGTGGTGATCGGTCACGACTGGGGCGCCGTCGTCGCGACCGGCTTGGCGGCGCTGCCCGACAGTCCCTTCCGCAAGGCGGTCGTGATGTCGGTGCCGCCGGCATCGGCACTGTGGCACGGACGGGGTTGGGACATGGTCACTCTGCTCCCCGAACAGCTCGTGCGCAGCTGGTACATCGGATACTTCCAGCTTCCGCTGGTGCCGGACCGCTTCGGACCCGCGATCGTCCCGTCGCTGTGGCGGCGGTGGTCACCCGGTTATGACGCCGCCGAGGATTTGGCGTACGTGCGCTCGGCTATCGGATCGCGCGATCTGTGGAGCGCTGCACTGGGGCCGTACCGCGCGACGGTGCGCAACCGCCGCCCGCCTGATCGGTATGCCGAACTTCACAGGTGGTGGACCCAGCCGCCGCGGCTGCCGACGCTGTACCTGCACGGCGGCGACGACGGGTGCATGTCGGCGGAGTTCGCGGCGTTCGTGCGACCGAGTCTTCCGAAGGGCAGCGACGTGGCTGTGGTCCCTGGCGCCGGCCACTTTCTGCAGCATCAGCAACCCGACGAGGTGGGCCGCCGCATCGTCGATTTCGTGAAAGTGGCAACCGGCCGATTGGGTGGCGTCCACCGGGATAACCTCGGTTTATGAGCGGCCAGGTGCCCGGCGGGGTCGTGCACGAGCTTCCTTCTGATCTGCGTGCGGCGTTGCTGGACAACGTGACTGCGCTGGCATTGTGGAAGGACTGCACCCCGCTGGGCCGCAATGAGTTCATCTGCTGGGTCGAGGACGCTAAGCGGCAGGAGACCCGTGAACGACGGATCCGCCGGACGCAGGAAGAACTTGAGGAAGGTAAGCGGCGGCCGTGCTGCTGGCCCGGTTGCAGGCATCGGGAGCGCAGTGGCGGGAGATTCCAGTGACACCGAGCCTGAGCTATCGCGGCACCATCGCCGTCCTGGATTTGGGAAGCGATGAGAACCGCTTCTCGCCGGACTGGATGGAGGCCGCTGGACCTCGATTGGCTGGGCGCCAACACCGATCGCGGTGACTGGTATGTCGGTGCCGTGCAACACCTCTTCGCCCGGGTCCTCACCTTCCCGCTGCCCACCCTGGCTGCCGTCAACGGCCATGCGTTCGGGGCCGGCGCGATGCTCGCGGTCGCCCACGACTACCGCATCATGCGGTCCGACCGTGGCTACTTCTGCTTCCCGGAGGTGGACATCCACATCCCGTTCACTGCCGGGATGGCCGCGCTGATCCAGGCCAAGTTCCCTCCGCAGACGGCGTTGACCGCCATGACCACGGGTCGTCGCTACACCGGCCC
>JAHBAP020000171.1 GCA_018500005.2 Mycobacterium sp.
GGGCGAACAGCCGCGCCATCTCCTCCCCCGACCGCAGATGCGCACCACCCATCGGGGCCAGCCAGCCGGCCGCGATCCGGGCCCGGCAGTCCCTGGACTCCGCGGCCGGCTGGCTGGCCCCGATGGGTGGTGCGCATCTGCGGTCGGGGGAGGAGATGGCGCGGCTGTTCGCCCAGCACCCGCAGGCCGTCGCCGCCGCCGCGGATCTGGGGGAGCAGTCCGCCTTCGAGTTGGCGCTGATCGCCCCGCAACTTCCGCCGTTCGACGTTCCCGACGGACACACCGAGGACAGCTGGCTGCGGGAACTGGTCATGGTCGGTGCAGCCCGGCGGTACGGGCCGAGAGCGGGTGCCGCACGGGCCTATGCCCAGATCGAGCGGGAACTGGCCGTTATCGCCGACCTGAAATTCCCCGGCTACTTCCTGGTGGTGCACGACATCACCCAGTTCTGCCGCCGCAACGACATCCTGTGCCAGGGCCGCGGCTCGGCGGCGAACTCGGCGGTCTGCTACGCCCTGGGGGTCACCGCTGTCGACCCGATTGCCAACGACCTGCTCTTCGAACGGTTTCTGTCACCGGCCCGCGACGGACCCCCGGACATCGACATCGACATCGAATCCGACCTGCGCGAGCAGGCCATCCAGTACGTCTATCAGCGCTACGGCCGTGACTACGCCGCACAGGTCGCCAACGTGATCACCTACCGCGGCCGCAGCGCCATCCGCGACATGGCCCGGGCGCTGGGGTTCTCCCAGGGGCAGCAGGATGCTTGGAGCAAGCAGGTCAGCCGCTGGGGCCCGATCGCCGAGGACTCCGCCGATCTCGGCGGCATCCCCGAGCAGGTGGTCGATCTGGCCACCCAGATCAAGGACCTGCCCCGGCATATGGGCATCCACTCCGGCGGCATGGTGATCTGCGACCGGCCGATCGCCGACGTCTGTCCGGTGGAGTGGGCCCGGATGGCCGACCGCAGCGTCCTGCAGTGGGACAAAGATGACTGTGCGGCAATCGGTTTGGTGAAGTTCGACCTGCTCGGGCTGGGCATGCTGTCGGCCTTGCACTACGCGATCGACCTGGTCGCCGAACACAAGGGCCTGCAGGTGGACCTGGCCAAACTGGACCTCTCGGAGGCGGCCGTCTACGAGATGCTGCAACGCGCCGACTCCGTAGGGGTGTTCCAGGTGGAGTCCCGTGCCCAGATGGCCACCCTGCCCCGACTGAAGCCGCGGGTGTTCTACGACCTCGTGGTCGAGGTGGCGCTGATCCGCCCTGGCCCGATCCAGGGCGGATCGGTGCACCCCTACATCAAACGCCGCAACGGACTGGAGCCGGTCGTCTACGACCACCCGTCGATGGAACCGGCGCTGCGCAAGACGTTGGGAGTACCGCTGTTCCAGGAACAGCTGATGCAACTGGCGGTGGACTGTGCGGGCTTTTCGGCCGCCGAAGCTGACCAGTTACGCCGGGCCATGGGGTCCAAACGGTCCACCGCCAAGATGCGAGGCCTGCGGGACCGGTTCTACGCGGGAATGGCGCAACGCCACGGCATCACCGGGGAGGTGGCCGACCGGATCTACGAGAAGTTGGCGGCATTCGCCAACTTCGGCTTCCCGGAAAGTCATTCGCTGTCCTTCGCCTCGTTGGTGTTCTACTCGTCGTGGTTCAAGCTGCACCACCCGGCGGCGTTCTGCGCGGCGCTGCTGCGGGCCCAGCCGATGGGGTTCTATTCCCCGCAGTCGCTGGTCGCCGATGCCCGCCGGCACGGGGTGGTTGTGCACGGGCCTGATGTCAACGCCAGCCTGGCCCACGCCACATGCGAGAACGCCGGGCTGGAAGTCCGTCTCGGGCTTGCCGCCGTGCGAAACATCGGCACCGAACTCGCCCAGCGCATCGTCGAGGAACGCCAGTCCGGCGGACCGTATGCCACCCTGCTGGATCTGACAGGGCGCGTTCAGCTTTCGGTTCCGCAAACCGAGTCGCTGGCCACCGCCGGTGCGCTGGGCTGTTTCGGGGTCACTCGAC
Source organism: Mycobacterium sp. (assembly GCA_018500005.2). Taxonomy (GTDB): domain Bacteria; phylum Actinomycetota; class Actinomycetes; order Mycobacteriales; family Mycobacteriaceae; genus Mycobacterium. Next base: position 2,023 of record JAHBAP020000171.1, read on the forward strand.
GGGAGGCACTGTGGGCGGCCGGGGCCGCTGCCGCCGAGCGCCCCGACCGACTGCCCGGGGTGGGGTCGTCGCCACATGTTCCCGCGCTACCCGGTATGAGCGATGTGGAACTTGCTGCTGCTGATGTCTGGGCCACCGGCGTCTCACCCGACAGTTATCCGACGCAGTTCCTGCGCGCTCATCTCGAGGAACGGGGAGTAACCCCGGCCGGTCGCTTGGTGTCGGTTCCTGACGGAAGCCGGGTGTTGGTCGCAGGGGCGGTCACCCACCGGCAGCGCCCGGCCACGGCGCGGGGGGTGACGTTCGTGAATCTCGAGGATGAGACCGGCATGGTCAATGTGCTCTGCACGCCGGGGGTGTGGACGCGACACCGGCGGGTGGCCCAGACCGCGCCGGCCCTGCTCATCCGCGGTCAGGTGCAGAACGCCAGTGGCGCGGTGACGGTGGTGGCCGAACGCATCGGGCGGCTCACGATGACGGTGGAATCGCGGTCCCGGGATTTCCGCTAAGGAAAACTGAGAATTTGCTGACGATTAACCAGAGCCGCAGGGGGCCACCTGGTGGTACGCCTTTCCGTGGCGCAGGACGCCGAAACGGAGGTTTAGGGCGATCCGCGCCGAGGTACATACTGTGCACTGCGGGGGTAGCACAGCAAGGTACGACGGGGAGCGCCACCATGATGACCGAGAACGAAATGCAGTTGGCCATCTACGTCGAAGGCATTCTCCGCTCCCGCGGCTACGCCGATGTTGCCAACGCCGTCGCGAACGTCGTCGGCATCGAGGCGGAGCGCCGCTCCCGGATGATGATGCCGCCCGGCGTCGAGTTGCTCGACGCCTGCTGACGGCCTTGGGTTTCCGCGGTCGGGGGACAGCCGTAGTCTCCACTGCATGACACTCAACCTCACCGCCGATGAAGTCCTGACCACCACCCGGTCGGTACGCAAGCGTCTGGATTTCGACAAGCCGGTTCCCCGCGAGGTTCTGATGGA
>JAHBAP020000505.1 GCA_018500005.2 Mycobacterium sp.
AGATGTGTATAAGAGACAGTTATTCCAGTTGATGCTCATTGGGTTCTCCTGCTGTCGTTGTTCCGCGTCCTTCGCGGTGACACCAGATTCGTGCGCGGATATGAAGGACCAAGGAGACGACGATGAGCGGTTTCTCATCTTCGTCGGACGTGCTGATCGAAGGGCACCACTGTTGCCGGTGGTCCGCTGTGCTGGTTTGATGCGGATCATGACCCTCGGGGCAGACCATGCTGTTGCGGTGCGCGGCGTGCGCCCACGACGCTCCATGTCACCTACCGTCCGAGCGGCGATCGCGGCAGCGGCCTTCTTCGCCGCCTTTGTGGCCGTCTTGGGATCGGGTCGGCTCACATCGTCGGCCGCCGAGATCATCACCGACTTCACCTTCATCGCGTTGGGCCTGGTCTATCTGCCGCTCGCCGTGCGGACGGCGCGGTCGGCGCAGGGCAGGATGAAGGCGGCCTGGACGGCGATGGCGATCGGCTTCGCGAGTTGGCTTCTCGGCGAGGCACTTTGGGCGTACTACCGATTGGTTGCCGACCATGCGCCGTCGCCCTCCTGGGCTGACGTCGCTTACCTGGCCTACTACCCGTGGGTCTGTTTTGCGCTGCTGTTGTTTCCGACTGCCCGCAGTTGGCGCAGTCAGGCCCAGGTAATCCTCGACGCCGTCATCGTCACCGGCTCGCTTTTCCTCATCTCATGGCTGGCGGTGATGCGCTCAATCTGGCACCGGGAGGCGGCCAGCAAGCTGGAATTCATCGTCTCGCTCGCCTACCCCGTCGGAGACGTGCTGGTCGCGACGATCGGGCTGCTGGTGCTGGTCAGGGCGGCGCCGGGGCTGCGCCGCATGCTGACCCTCTTGGTCGCGGGATTGACCGCTGCCGCTCTGGCCGACAGCCTCTTGGTCTACGAGTCGACCACAACCGGCTACTCGGCCCGCGGCCCGGTCGTCGTCCTCTATGCGGCCAATGCATTGCTGATCATCGTCGCGCTGGTGGCCGGCTACCAGACCCGGCCCGGCGACCCCGGCAGTGCCGCACCGCCGAGCTGGCTATCGCGCTGGCTTCCGGTGGTCCCGCCGGCGGCGGCTGCGCTGTTCGTCGGACCTGCCGAACGCGCCGTCGTGATGGAGTCCCCGGTGGTCATCACCGGTTTGCTGCTCGTCATCAGCTTGGTGCTGCGGCAGATGCTGGAGGCCGCCGAACTCAGTCAGCGCGAACGCCAAGCCCGAAGTTTGGCTGACCGGTTGTCCGGCGAGCTCGCCAGCGCGTCGAAATATGTGGCATCGGTTCTGCCGGCCGACCTCGACGGGCAGGTGCGGGTGCGATCGCGATTTCTGCCAGCTCGGGAGATCGGTGGCGATTCGTTCGGCTACCAGTGGATCGACGACGACCACCTGATGGTGTACCTGATCGACGTGTCCGGCCACGGGGTGGAACCGGCGCTCTTGTCGGTATCGGTGCACAACATGTTGCGATCACGGTCAATGTCGACGACGACCTTGCTGTCCCCCGAGCGGGTGCTGGCCGAACTCAACCTGGGCTTCGGTATGGACAGGCACAACGACCATTACTTCACCATGTGGTACGGCGTCTACCAGGTTTCCACCCGCCTGCTGAGTTACGCGGTGGCCGGACATCCCCCCGCGTTGGCGCTGACGAATCAGGACGGGGTAGTCGGTGCGACACCGCTTGGCGGGACCGCGATCCCCGTCGGCGTGTTCACCGACAGCATGTTCACCAGCGCCGCCTACCGGATTCCCGCCGGGGCCCAGATACTGCTGTGCAGCGACGGGGTTCTGGGGGACCGGCTTTCCTTCAGTGGCTTCACCGAACTGTGCGAAGAGGTGGCCAGCGCGCCTGGCTGGACGCCGGCGTCACTGATAGCCCGTCTGCGGGCGACCGCCGGCGGTAGCTTCGAGGACGACTGCGCGCTGGTTCAGCTCACGTTCAGCTGAACCCGGCTCAGGCCGACCTACCCGACCGCAGCATGTTGCGCAGCACGTACTGCAGGATGCCGCCGTTGCGGTAGTAGTCCGCTTCGCCGGGGGTGTCGATGCGGACCACCGCGTCGAATTCGACCTTGCTGCCGTCCGACTTGGTCGCCGTCACATGCACCGTCTTCGGGGTCTTTCCGGAGTTGAGTTCCTCGATACCGGTGATATCGAACACCTCGGTGCCGTCCAGCTTTAGCGACGCCGCCGATTCGCCGGCCGGGAACTGCAGCGGGATGACGCCCATGCCGATCAGGTTCGAGCGGTGGATGCGCTCGAAGGACTCGGTGATGACCGCGCGCACACCCAACAGGCTGGTGCCCTTGGCCGCCCAGTCGCGGGACGACCCGGAGCCGTACTCCTTGCCGCCGAGCACCACCAGCGGGGTGCCCGCCGCTGCGTAGTTCTGCGCGGCGTCGTAGATGAACGCCTGCGGGCCGCCGGGCTGGGTGAAGTCGCGGGTGTAGCCGCCCGACGGTACCTCTCCCAGGCCCGCCAGCACCTGGTTGCTCAGGCGGATGTTCGCGAAGGTGCCGCGAATCATCACCTCGTGGTTGCCGCGCCGGGAACCCAGCGAGTTGAAGTCTGCCGGCTGCACGCCATTGGTCTCCAGATACTGCGCTGCCGGGGTGCCCTTCTTGATGGCGCCCGCGGGGGAGATGTGGTCGGTGGTGACCGAATCACCCAGCAGGGCAAGGACTCTGGCGCCCTTGATGTCGGCGACCGGCGCCGGCTCGGCAGGCATGCCGTCGAAGTACGGGGCCTTGCGCACGTAGGTCGACTTGTCATCCCAGGCGAACGTGTTCCCCGATGGGGTGGGCAGGTTCCGCCAGTGCTCGTCGCCCTTGAACACGTCGGCGTAGCTGTCGGCGAACATCTCCCGGTTGATCGAGGATGCGATGGTGTCCTCGATCTCCTTCTGCGACGGCCAGATGTCCTTCAGGAAGACGTCGTTGCCTTCGCTGTCCTTGCCCAGCGGGTCGGACTCGAAGTCGAAGTCCATCGTGCCGGCGATACCGTAGGCGATCACCAGTGGCGGGGAAGCCAGGTAGTTCATCTTGACGTCGGGGGAGATGCGGCCCTCGAAGTTGCGGTTGCCCGACAGCACCGCGGTCACCGACAGATCGTTGTCGTTGACGGCCTTGGAGATCTCCTCGGGCAGCGGGCCGGTGTTGCCGATGCAGGTGGTGCACCCGTAGCCGCCGAGGTAGTAACCCAGCTTCTCCAGATACGGCCACAGGCCGGCCTTCTCGTAGTAGTCGGTGACGACCTGAGATCCGGGCGCCATGTTGGTCTTGACCCAGGGCTTTGTGGTCAGACCCTTCTCGACGGCCTTCTTGGCAAGCAGCGCTGCACCGAGCATGACCGAGGGGTTTGAGGTGTTGGTGCACGAGGTGATGCCGGCGACCACGACGGCCCCGTGGTCGAGCACGAACTCGCCGCGGTCGGCCGATCGGACCTCCACCGGCTTGCTCGGCCGGCCGTGCGAACCGTTCGCAGCGGACGGGCGCATATCGACGGCGCCGTTGTCGGCGAAGGACAGCGCGGCCGGGTCGCTGGCGGGGAACGACTCTTCCTCGGCCTCGTCCAGCTTGGTGTGCGGTGTCGGAAGGTTCTCGGTGACGTAGTTGTGAATGTCTTTGCGGAAGGCGTTCTTGGCATCCGACAGCTCGATGCGGTCCTGTGGACGCTTCGGTCCGGCGATCGACGGCACCACGGTGGACAGGTCGAGCTCCATGTACTCGGAGAACACCGGTTCGTGCTCTGCGTCGTGCCACATGCCCTGCGCCTTGGCGTAGGCCTCCACCAGGGCGAGCTGCTCCTCGCTGCGCCCGGTGAGGCGAAGGTAGTCGATGGTGACCTCGTCGATCGGGAACATCGCTGCGGTGGAACCGAATTCGGGGCTCATATTGCCCAGGGTGGCGCGGTTGGCCAGCGGCACCTCGGCCACGCCCTTGCCGTAGAACTCAACGAACTTGCCGACGACACCGTGCTTGCGGAGCATGTCGGTGACCGTCAGCACGACGTCCGTGGCGGTGACGCCCGGCTTGATCTCGCCGGTCAGCTTGAAGCCGACAACGCGGGGAATCAGCATCGAGACGGGCTGGCCCAGCATGGCGGCCTCGGCCTCGATACCGCCCACGCCCCAGCCCAGCACGCCCAGGCCGTTGACCATGGTGGTGTGGCTGTCGGTTCCCACGCAGGTGTCCGGGTAGGCCACGCCGCCCCGCTCCATCACGACACGCGCCAGGTATTCGATGTTGACCTGATGGACGATGCCGGTGCCCGGCGGGACGACCTTGAAGTCGTCGAATGCGCCCTGACCCCAGCGCAGGAACTGATAGCGCTCGCCGTTGCGCTGATATTCGAGTTCGACGTTGCGGGTGAAGGCACTGGCGTTGCCGAAGAAGTCCAGGATCACCGAGTGGTCGATGACCATCTCGGCCGGAGACAGCGGGTTGACCTTCTCCGGATCGCCGCCGAGTGCGGTGACGGCCTCGCGCATGGTGGCCAGGTCGACGACGCACGGGACACCGGTGAAGTCCTGCATGATCACCCGCGCGGGGGTGAACTGGATCTCGATGCTCGGCTGCGCCGAGGGATCCCAGTTCGCGATCGCCTGGATGTGGTCGGAGGTGATGTTCGCGCCGTCCTCGGTGCGCAGCAGGTTCTCGGCGAGCACCTTGAGGCTGTAGGGGAGCTTCTCGGTGCCCGGAACCGCGTCGAGGCGGTAGATCTCGTAACTGTTGTCCCCGACCTTGAGGTTGTCACGGGCCCCAAATGAGTTCTTGGAAGAACTTGCGCTGCTCACATCAACTCCCGGCTGTGGTTTTTTTGCAGGTCGGATAGTAGCGGGGGGACGGGCATGCCGCGGCGGCCGACCCCCGCAGGTCCCAGTCTCGTCTTCCACGGCGCGTGCTGCCACCCCCGGGGTCCGATCGCGGTACCGTCGGGCGCGTGAGCCCCCTGACTGTGCTTACTGCTCCGCCTGCCGCCCCGCTCGGCGGGATGCCCACATATATCCCGATCGAGGTGTGCACCGCCGTCGGGCTCCCGATGGTGGAGCCGGCGGACAAGTGCCTGTCCGCGGTGAAGGCCGACGTGGCCAAAGACGGTGTGGCCGCCCCGCCCGCGGACGTGGCCGGACTGCAGAAGGTCGTGGCCAATGCCAAGGACCGGGGCGTCGACCTCAAAGTGGTGGTCATGGAGAAGAGCCCGTTGATCGACACTCCGCTGCGCGATATCGCCACGAGTATCGGTCACGAGAATCCGGGTGCCACGGTGCTGGTTCTCAGTCCCGGGTGGGCCGGCAGCTACAGCACCAGCTACGACCGGGTGCTCCTCGAGGCAGGGCAGGACGTTGCCAAGTTGGACGCGAATCCGGTCCAGGCGACCCAGAATTTCGTCGATCAGTTGACGACGCCGATATTCGACTGGACGGCATTCACAATCGTTGTTGTTCTGGCCGTCGGTGCGGCCGCGGTTGCGACGCGAGTTCTGCAACGGTGGGGCAAATCGGCCGTGACCCCCGGGGCGCCCGAGATCTAGTCCGGCCTGGGACTTCGCAGGGTAGAGGCACTTTTATGGCAAATCTCTAAGATCACTATTCGGTCACACCTGCGGAAATACAAACGTGTAATTTTTTCGGCCGGTTTCTTCCAGCTCAACTGTGACGTACGGTGCAACTGTAGCCATTGTTATTGATGTGGCTTATGGGGCTTTTGTTACGAAAGTGACAAGTCGTGAGCACTAGGAGTCAGAGTCGAATGAGACCTTCCATCCGCGGTTCTGGTAACCCCGGCCGGGCTGCCCGGGCGGTTTGTCCGCTGACCCTCACCGTCGCGATGACCCTGACCGTGCCGGGCCTGGCGCAGGCCGACCCCGACCAGGAATCCACCAGCCTGGCGGCCTTGGTGGCCGATGTCGCCGAGGCCAACCAGCAACTGCAGGACGTCGGCGCTCAGGTGCAGATGCAACAAGAGGCCGTCAACAAGGCGATCGTCGAGGTGCAGGACGCCCGTGACACCGCCGCGGCCGCACAGCTGCAGGTCGAGACCAGCGCACAGGCGGTCAAGGACGCCGACGCCTCGATCGTCGTGGCGCAGAAGAAGTTCGACACCTTCGCCGCCTCCACCTACGTCAACGGGCCGTCCGCCGGACTGGTGATGGCGCGCACCCCGGACGAGATCATCTCCAGCGCGTCGGCCGGCGAGTCCTTCGCGTTGAGTGCCCGGCAGGTGATGTCCGGGCTGCGGCAGGCTCAGACCAAGGCGGTGGAGTCCGGTGCTGCGGCGCAGGATGCCAAGCTGAAGGCCGACCAGGCCGTCGAGGGTGCCCAGTCCAGCCAGGACGCCGCGGTGGCCGCACTGCAGAGCGCCCAGGAGAATTTCCGCACACAGCAGGCCGAGATCGACCGGCTCGCCGCAGAGCGCAAGCAGGCTCAGCAGAAACGGGGGGGGGCCGGGGCCTGGTCGGCCCCCGCCGCGGCTGCGGTGGTGGCCACCGGCGGTGCCGGCGTCCCGGAGGCGGCACCGGTGACCGACGCGGCAGCACCCGCGCCGCAGGCCGCCGCTGATCCGGGCGACTGGGATCGTGACGGAAGCCGGCCGGCTCCGGCCGCGGGGGTCAAGGTTCCGTACGGCGACCCCTCTGAATGGGATCTCACCCTGCCCGCGGTGCCCAGCGCCTTCCTGTCCGGTGACCCGGTCCAGATCATCAACGCGATCCTCGGAATCGCGCAAAACTCTTTCCAGACCACCCAGCAGTTGGGCAAGAAGTTCCTGCAGAAGCTGGGCATCCTCAAGCCCACCGACACCGGGATCACCAACGGCGGCGGCATCCCGCTGGTGTATGGCAATCAGGCCATCGAGTACGTCATCAAGCGCGCCATGGCCCAGATCGGCGTCCAGTACTCCTGGGGCGGCGGCACCGCTGCCGGACCCAGCCGGGGTATCGACGAGGGCGCCGGCACGGTCGGCTTCGACTGCTCCGGCCTGGTGCTGTACGCATTCGCCGGCGCCGGTATCAAGCTGCCGCACTACTCGGGTTCCCAGTACGAGATGGGCCGCAAGATCCCCACCGCGCAGATGCGTCGCGGAGACGTCCTCTTCTGGGGACCCAACGGCAGCCAGCACGTCGCCATCTACCTCGGTAACAACCAGATGATCGAGGCTCCCTACACCTGTCTCTTATACACA
>JAHBAP020000155.1 GCA_018500005.2 Mycobacterium sp.
CGTCATCAGTGGTGCGGCCTCTGCGGCACCAAGACTGCCGAGCGTGCCACCCATCAGCGACGGGTTGGAGGCCATCGACATGAATGGACTCAGTAGGGACTGGAACTGCCCCACACCCTGCAGAGGTCCGCTGAGACCCTGCATGGCTGGTTGGGCCAGACCTTGCAGGAGTTGGGGGACGATCGACATCAACTGCGGACCCATTGTCAGCATCGTCTGGGCGTCCATGCCGCCCGGCAGTGACGACGTCTCTTGAGAAACCATGGCCGCCTGCTGGCCGACTTGCCCCGCGGCTTGCCCGCTGGCCTGCGCCACCGCCGCGGCCTGTCCGGCCAAGCCTGTGGGATCGGTCATCGGCGGCGGCGGGGTGAACGGCACCAGTGAACCCGTCAGCGCCGCAGCATCCGCGGAGTAGGCGTACATCACCGACGCATCCTGGGCCCAAAACTCTTGGTAGGCGGCCTCCGTCGCGGCGATGGCCGGAGTGTTCACGCCCAGGAAATTGGTGGCAATCAGCGTTTCCAAGGTGTCTCGGTTGGCTTCGATGACCGGCGGCGGAATGACGCCGACGCGCGCTGTCTCGAAGGCCGAGACGGCCTGGGCCGAGGCGGCGGCGGCCTGCTCGGCCTGGCCTGCGGTGGCCGTCATCCATGCCACATATGGCGCGGCGGCGGCGGCCATACTCGCCGAGGACGGCCCCTGCCAGGCACCGGCGGCCAACCCGTTGACCACTGCTTGGAATGCCGATGCGGTGGATCCGAGTTGTGCAGCCAACGCCTGCCACGCCGCAGCCGAGGCTGCCAGCGAAGTTGAGCCCGGGCCGGCATAGATTCGTCCCGAGTTGATCTCCGGCGGCAAGACTGCGTAGTCCGGCGGCGCCAAGGCAGGCAAGGTCACGATGCGCTCCCCGTCAGGCGGGAAATCCTCTTACAACAGGGCGCCGGTGGCCGCGGCGACGTCAATCGCCTCGTACCCCGCCCCGTTGGTGGCCAGATTCAACGCTGCCAGCTGGTGGAACAGGTCGGCCATCATGGCGGCGGCCTGGTAGACCGCACCGTGGGTGGACAACGACGCCGCCAGCAGAGCGCTGGTCTCCTCCAGGCCCGGCGGGATGACACCCATGGTGGGCGCGGCCGCTGCCGCACTCGCGCCGGTCATCGCCGACCCGAGACCCATCATGGTCGCCGCGCCAGCGGCCATTTCCGCGGGTTCTACAGAAAAAAAGCTCATGACGTCCCTACCCCTCCCCGGGTTTGTGGTGCTCGACACAGCGTACCTGAACTTTGCCAGGTGCAACCAATTGGATTTGCTGCAACAGTCAAATAACTGCACCTCACGGTGTCGCCACCTGGGTGTAGCGGGCCGACTCAGACGAGGAAATCAGCAGGCTACGGCCAGGAGGCATCGTGTGGCCGCGGAACCGTCCGATGATGAATCCCGGGTCCGGATTGCTGTCCATCATCAATAGCGGGGCGTTTGCTTGAACCATCGCCGAGATCACCGGATCGGCACGCTGACTGTTGATCCAGGTGCCGAACGAGCGGGTGTAGACCACATGCAGGCCGACATCGCTGGCCCCGGCGACCAACTGGGCGATGGACATCCCGTTGGGCGCGCGCACATCCAGCGGGGAATCGAACGCGCCGCCGGCCAGGCGCTCGGCGTCGTCGATGACAAGAAAGATCCGCGGCCCCGACCAGGTGTGGGCCAGGCTCTCCTCCAGGGACAGCCCCGCGGCTGGGGCGCGGTCGGCCAGGCGTGCTGCCAGGTCGGCCATGAGGGCCTTGATGCCCTCGGGCTGGTAGGCCCAGCCTTGCAGGTAGTCACCGCCGAGTTCCTGAAGCAGCTCCCTGCGCGGGGTGACCAGCCAGACCTGGGCGCGTTCGCGCGGATCGGAGGGATCGGGGGCGGCGGCGTCGGCCCCCGGGGCGTAGACACGGCCAATCTCGGAGAGCAGCGTGCGGCATAAGGTGGTCCGGCCGCACTTAGCCTGGCCAGTCACCAACAGGTGCGGGCCGTCCAGGCTGACCGGGTGGGCGAACTCATCCATGCCCCACAGCACAGAGGCCAGCGGGGACCCGCCGGCCGTCGAGCGGGCCAGGGTGCGCAGATCGGCCAGCGGAAGCGCATCCGGCAGGCGGCGTACCGACGGGGCCGGGTTGTAACCGGCCGCGACGCGGCGCACCGCGGCCACCACGCTGGCGGAGTCGAAGTCCTCCGTCGCGGTGCCGGACAACGCCGGGCGGGCGGTCATGGTGTGCAGGCCGACAGGTTCGACCCCCTCGCGGGGATAGTTCTGGGCCACCATGCCGCGGCCGGGCCGGCCAACCGGAACTTTCGCCGCTTCACGGGCTTTGACGTTCTGGGCGTCAATGTCATTGGCCAGCTTGAGCTCGATCCGCGATGGGAAGGCGTGCCGCGCGCCCAACGGCATGTTGTTCTCGCGCAGCACCGAGACGATGACGTGGATGCCGTAGCTGCGGCCCTGCAGGATCAGGGTGCTGATCTGGGCGACGATTGCCTCGCGACCCCGGATGGTCGAGGTGTCTTCGGTCAACGCCTTGAAGTCGTCGATAACCAGGAAGACGTCGCCGTACGGGTCGTCGGGCACCGGGCCGGGTTCGCCGCCGAACTTGCGGCGGCGGAACTGCTCGATGCCGTTGACCCCGCACTGCGGGAAGCTGCGCTGGCGGGTGGCGAGCAGCTCCATCAGTTCTGACACCGTGCGCCGGATGCCGTCCTCGTCGAGTGCATAAGCCACCGAACCCACATGGGGAAGTTCGGCCAGCGATCCCAGAGCCGGGGAACCGAGCGCGAGGATGTAGAACTGGACGGCCTCGGGCGTGTGGGTCAGCGCCGCCGAACACACCAGGCTCTGCAACGTGGTGGTCTTCCCAGACCCGTTGCCGCCGACCACCATCACATTGGCGCCCTCCCCCGCGGCGTTCACCAGCTGGGGCTGCTGGTCCTGCTTGTAGGGGCGGTCGATGATGCCGATGGGGAACACAAGATCCCCGGGTGTGCCGTAATCCTGCGTCCACGGCTTGCCCCGATACATCTCCACCACCTTGTCGATAGGCAGCGGCTCGTCCAGGGGCGGGCACCACAACCGGAACGGCTCGAAATCGACCTGGCGCAGCTGGTCGCGGATCACCAGACCCACGGTCGGGGTCGAGGGGTCTTCGTCGCTGTCCTCACCGCCATCCACGTCGGCTGGACCGTCGACCCCTACCGCGAGCTCGCCGCCGAGGTCCACGGCCGGCACGGCGAGCTCGGCATCGAAATGCGGATCAGGGGCGGCGACGGACTCAGGCAACGGCAGGAACGCCGTGGTGAACAGTTGCGGCTCAAGGTAATCCACCCCGGCCGTCGCGACCACCGTCTCCTGGTCGTCGCTGTCGCGGCGCTTGCGGTATTCCCGCCAGAGGCTTTCCACCTTGAACTTGAGCAGCTTTTCCGCAGCGCCCGTGCGCAGATACCCGACGCCGACCTCGCGGGGAAGATTCACCGCAGCGGGAACACCGGCGGCGGCGGCGCTGGCGGCGGTATTGGCGCGCAGCACCATCC
>JAHBAP020000620.1 GCA_018500005.2 Mycobacterium sp.
CGCTGAGACCGCGCCGGTGCGGGAGTATCGGTCCGCACACTCGGCGCGGTCTCAGCGCTGCGCGGCGGTGTTCGCGGCGCGTTGGGCGGCCGCCAGGGTTTCGGCCACCGGCCGTCGGCCCAGGAACATCTCGTCGAAGAACGGCTTGATGGCCTGGAATCCGGCGGCGAAGCCCGCCCCGCCCGGGGCGGCGATTCGGGGCCCGTCGAGCACCGCGAAGAACGGAGTGACGTCAACCCCTTTGGCCCGCCAGTAGTCGAAGTACACCTGCTGGGTCGACAGCACGGCGGGGATCGCAGCACCGGTGCGGCCAAGGTAGGCGTTCCCGGCACCGCCGAGCCAGTCCAGCACCGCACGTACCGCCTCGGGGTGTCGGGTGGCCGAATTCCCGGCGGCCACAATGCCATTGGTCACGCTGACCCGCCCGGCCGGACCGGTGGGCAGCACCGTCACACCCCACCGGAACTGCGCCTGGGAGGCCACTTGGGCCAGGTTGTAGGTCCCTGACTGGAACACCGCCATCCGACCGGACAGGAACTGGTTGCGGGAGAAGTCGCCGTTGTCATTGGTGTCCGAGGCCGGCGGGGCGACGTGGTCGGTGTTGATCAGGTCGACGACGTAGGACAGTGCGGTGGCGGTACGGGGGTTGTCGAAGGCGAAGCGGTCGCCGTCGCTGAAGATCCCGCCCGCCGAGCCGATGTAGTTCAGGTTGATGCCCTGCAGGTCGTTGGCGGCGTTGTAGCCCCACTGTCGGATCCGTCGGCCGTCGAATCCCGCTGTGGCGGGGGACTTTCCGGCAGCGTCGACGGTGAGACGGGCCAGTAGTGGGCGCAGGGTGTCTCTGGTGGGGTCGGGGTCCCACCGGGCGGCACTCAAGGTCTCGGGGGTGACACCGGCGGCGGCGAGTAATTCGGCGTTGTAGTACAGCGCGATCCCGGCGTCGGTCAGTTGCGGCACCCCCCAAAGTTTTTCGCCGCGGGTGAACTGGCTCACCACCGATGGCTCCCAGTCGGTGGAGGGAGTGATTGCCATCAGATGGCCGTTGTCGGCGTACTCGGCGAGGTGCGAGTTGTTGACCCAGAAGATGTCGTCGGCCCCGCCGCCGGCCATGTCGGTGCGCAGGGTGTCGAAGTAACTGGCATAGGAGACCAGGGTGGTGCGCACCTCGACGTCAGGGTGCGTGCGACTGAACTCGGCGAACGAATCCCGGTATGCGGCGGCCACCTGGTCGTCCCACAGTCGCACCGTGACGACGGTCTTGCCCGGTGGGTCGTCGGCGCGGCCGAGTAGGAAGACAGCGCCGGTCAGCAGTAGCGCCATGGCCAGCAGTGCGGCAAGCATCATGGTGGAAAACCGCGGCCGGGTGATCACTTAAGCCCCGTGACGACGATCGACCGCACGATGTGGCGCTGGAATATCGCGAACAAGACCACCAACGGCACGATCGCCATGGTGGTGGCCGCCATCACCAACGTCCACTGGGCGTTGTACTGCGACTGCAGGCCCGCGGTGGCCACCGTCAGCACCCGCCATTTCTCGCCGCTCGTGATCACCAGCGGCCACATGAAGCTATTCCATTGCGAGACAATGGTGATCAGGGTCAGGGTCGCCAGAATAGGCTTGCTGGACGGCACCACAACATGCACGATCACATCGAGGGTGTTGGCCCCGTCGATGCGGGCGGCGTTGAGCAGGTCCTTGGGGATCGACCGGAAGTACTCGCGCAGCAGGAAGATCGCGTACGGCGAGCCGAATAGGAACGGCAGCACCAACGCCCAGAATGTGTTGCGCAGACCCAGTTCGGCCATCATCAGATACAGCGGAACCACCGTCACGGTGGCCGGCACCATCAGCGTCGCCACGTATACCCAGAACAACCCGTCGCGGCCGGGGAATTCCAATCGGGCGAAGGCGTAGGCAGCCAGTACCGAGAAGCACAGTTGTCCGATGGTGATGATCGCCGTCATCAGGGCGGTGACGGCCAGTGCTCGGCCGAAGCCCGCGCTGCCCAGGGCCGTGTAGTTGTCGAGGGTGGGCGGATCGGGCATGGACAGCGGAGTGCCGGTGGCGAACTGCTGAGCGGAGGTGAACGACGTGAGCAGGCCCAGAGCGAACGGGGCCACCGTCAGCACCGCCGCGACCACCAGACCGGCGTAGATCAGCGCGTTACGTGAGGTCATAGCTGATCCGGTTGCGGAAGTAAATGTGCTGCACGAGGGTTACCCCGACGAGTACGGCGAACAGCACCATCGCCATCACCGCCGCCCGGCCGATGGCGGCCGCGCCGAACGCCTCGGCGTAGATGCGGTGCGCCACGAGGTCGGTGCGGCCGGCGGGGCCGCCGCCGGTCAGGGCGTAGACGGTGTCGAACACTTGGGCCGCGCTGACCACCCCGGTTACTGAGACGAAGAAGAATGTAGGTCGCAGCATCGGCAGCGTGATGTGCCAGAACCGCTGCCAGGAGTTGGCTCCGTCGATACGGGCGGCGGCGTGGATCGTCGGCGGAATCGCGAGAATGCCGGCGAGGAAGAACAGTGCCACGTAACCGACGTTTGTCCACACCGTCACCGCCGCCACGACCGGCAGTGCCATCCCCGGGTCGGTCAGCCACTCGATGCGATGCCCCAGCGCGGTGCTGCCCGCCCCATCGGTCGGAGCCAGGATCCACCGCCACAGCACCGCCACCGCCAGGGGTGAACAGATCCACGGGATGACGTAGAGGGCCCGGAACAACCCGGTCCCGGGAAGTCCGCGGGCCAGCATCGCTGCCGCCCCCAGTCCCAGCAGCACCTGGGCGGGCACCACGATCGCGATGAACGCCAGCGTCACCAGCAGTGAGTTGCCGAAGGCCGGATCGGTCAGCACCGATCGCCAGTTCTCCAGCCCCACATACCGGATCGGCCCGAGTAGATCCCAGCGGTGCAGGCTCAGCCACACCACCACCAGCATCGGCAGCAGCAGGAAGCACACCACCCCGAACAAGCTCGGCGCCAGCAACCCGTATCCCAACAGGGCCGAGCGCAGACGCCGGTTCACGTCCGTAATTAAAGCCCCCGGTTACGGTGGAGCGGTGAATTCCGATCCATCCGGTGTCGACGAGGACTTCCTCGCCCTGCCCCTTCAGCGGTTGGCCGAGGCCGCCCTGTCGGCGGCCCTCGCCGGCGGTGCCAGTTACGCCGACCTGCGGGTGCATGCCATCACCACCGAGGTGGTGAACCTGCGCGACGGCGAGTTGGAGTCGGCGGTGCTGGACCGCGACATCGGCCTGGCGGTCCGGGTGATCGTCGACGGGACCTGGGGGTTCGCCTCGCATGCCGGGCTGACCCCCGATATCGCTGCGGAGTCCGCCCGCCACGCGGTGGGGGTGGCCGTCACCCTGGCCAGCCTCAACGCCGACCGGGTGGAGTTGGCCGACGAACCGGTCCACCGCGACGCGGTGTGGGTCTCGGACTACCGCATCGACCCGTTCACGGTTCCGACCGCCGACAAGATCGCGGTTCTGCAGGACTACTCCGGGCGCCTGCTGGCATCCGACGGCGTCGACCACGTCTCTGCCCACGTCAACACTGTCAAGGAGCAGATCTTCTACGCCGACACCTTCGGCTCGTCGATCACTCAACAACGGGTGCGCACCATGCCCGCTCTCGAGGCGGTCAGCGTCGACGCGGCGGCGGGAAGTTTCGAGTCGATGCGCACCCTGGCCCCGCCCACCGGCCATGGCTGGGAGGCGGTGGCCGGTGACGGCGTGTGGAACTGGACCGGCGAGCTCGCCGAGTTGCCGTCCCTGCTCGCCGAGAAATCCAAGGCACCCACCGTGGTCGCCGGGCCCACTGACCTGGTGATCGACCCGACCAACCTGTGGCTGACCATCCACGAATCCATCGGCCACGCCACCGAATACGACCGGGCGATCGGCTACGAGGCCGCCTACGCCGGAACCTCGTTCGCCACCCCGGACAAGCTCAACCGGATGCGCTATGGATCGCCGGTCATGAACGTCACCGCCGACCGCACCGTCGAACACGGTTTGGCCACAATCGGTTACGACACCGAGGGAGTGGCGGCGCAGCAGTGGGACCTGGTGCGCGACGGGGTTTTCGTCGGCTACCAACTCGACCGGGTGTTCGCCCGTAAGCTGGGACTGGCGCGCTCCAACGGCTGCTCGTACGCCGATTCCGCTCACCACGTCCCGATTCAGCGGATGCCCAATGTGTCGCTTCAGCCGGGACCGGTCGATTTGAGCACCGAAGACCTGATCAACCAGGTGGAGAACGGCATCTACGTAGTCGGGGACAAGAGTTGGTCGATCGACATGCAGCGCTACAACTTTCAGTTCACCGGGCAGCGGTTCTACCGGATCCGCGACGGACGGTTGGAGGGCCAGGTGCGTGACGTCGCCTACCAGGCCACCACCACCGACTTCTGGAACTCGATGGAAGCCGTGGGCGGCCCCTCGACCTGGCGGCTCGGCGGGGCGTTCAACTGCGGCAAGGCCCAACCCGGCCAGGTCGCCGCGGTAAGCCACGGCTGTCCTTCGGCGTTGTTCCGGGGTGTGAATGTGCTGAATACCCTTGAGGAGTCGGGCCGATGAGCGTCAGCGCAGGGGCCAAGTCAGGACAGGCCCGATGATCCGCCCCCAGGATGCCGTGGAGGCAGTGCTGCAGTCGGCCGCCCGGACCAACCGGTGCGACGAAACCATCGTCATCGTCACCGACCGCAGCGAGGCCTCGCTGCGCTGGGCCGGTAACTCGATGACCACCAACGGGGTGTCGACAAGTCGTTCCACCGCAGTCATTTCCATTGTGCGAACGGGGGAGAAGGCCCGCGTCGGTGCCGTGCGTTCCAGTGTGGTCGACCCCGACGCGATCGACGCTCTGGTGGCCGCCGCGGACAAGGCGGCCCACACAGCGCCCGAGGCCCGCGACACCGCATCACTGCTCACCGGTTCGGGGGAGCCCGCCGACTGGGATGACCCACTACCCGGCACCGGGGCCGGGGCGTTCGCCGAAGTCGCCCGCGCGCTGTCGTCGGGCTTCGGTCGCGCGGATCGCCTGTACGGCTTCGCTCACCACACGGTGGAGACGACGTTCCTGGCCACCTCGACCGGAGTGCGCCGGCGTTTCACCCAGCCCACCGGGTCAGTAGAGATCAACGCCAAGCGCGGGGAGGCCAGCGCCTGGGCGGGCATCAGCACCCCGTGGTTCGCCGACGTGCCCGTCGACTCCATGCTGGCCGATCTGTCGATGCGTCTGGACTGGTCGAAACGGACCGTGGAGTTGCCGGCCGGGCGTTACGAGACCCTGATGCCGCCCTCGACGGTGGCCGACATGATGATCTACCTCGGGTGGTCGATGGACGGTCGCGGCGCGCAGGAGGGCCGGACTGCGCTGTCGGCGCCCGGCGGCGGGACGCGGGCGGGCGAGAGGCTCACCGACCTGCCGCTGACGATGTACTCCGACCCGTTCGCGCCCGGCCTGGAGTGCGCGCCGTTCGTACACACCGCCACCGGTTCGGAACGGCTTTCGGTATTCGACAACGGCATGGACATCGACCGGATGGACTGGATCCGCGAAGGCGCCATCGCCTCGCTCGCCTACCCGCGGGCGGCCGCCGCAGAGTTCGGGGTGCAGCCCGCCGTCCCGGCCGACAACCTGTTGATGACCGGTGGCACAAGGGATCTCGCCGACATGATCGCCGACACCGAGCGCGGCCTGTTGCTGACCACGCTCTGGTATATCCGAACCGTCGACCCCACAACACTCCTGCTGACCGGACTGACCCGCGACGGCGTGTACCTGATCGAGGATGGCGAGATCACCGGCGCGGTCAACAACTTCCGGTTCAACGAGAGCCCCCTGGATCTACTGCGGAGGGCCACCGAGGCCGGTGTTGCCGAGACCACGCTGCCGCGGGAGTGGAGCGACTGGGCCACCCGGGCCGTCATGCCGACGCTGCGGATACCGGATTTCCACATGTCGTCGGTCAGCCAGGCGCAGTAGAGTGACAGCATGGCATCAAGAATTTTGATGCTATGCTATCAAAATGCGTACGACGGTCACGCTCGACGATGACGCATTGGCGGTTGTCCGTCGGCGAATGCGCGAACGGGGGGTTTCGTTCAAGACGGCGCTGAACGACGCGATCCGCGACGGGGCACAGGAGCGGCCCGCGCCCACCCCGTTCGAAACGCGCACGGCTGATCTCGGGGTTCCGGCTGTCAATCTCGACCGCGCACTTCAGGTCGCGGCGGAACTCGAAGACGAGGAGCTCATTCGCCGGCAGCGGCGAGGCGCATGAAGATCGTCGATGCCAATGTGCTTCTCTACGCGGTCAATTCGGCCAGCGAGCGGCACGCCGCCAGTCGGCGGTGGCTCGACTCGGCGCTGTCGGGCGGCGACACCGTCGCGTTCGCCTGGGTGCCGTTATTGGCTTTCGTCCGGCTGACGACGAAGATCGGCCTGTTTCCCTCGCCCCTTTCTCCCGCCGACGCGCTGCGACAGGTCACCGAGTGGCTGGGCGCGCCAGGTGCGGTCGCGATCGGTCCCACGCCTCGCCATGCCGACATCCTGTCGGGGCTGCTGGCTCCGCTGGGAACGGGTGGCAACCTCGTCAACGACGGCCACCTGGCGGCGTTGGCCGTCGAGCATCGCGCCGTGATCGTCAGTTACGACAGCGATTTCGGGCGGTTCGACGGTGTCACGTGGAAGACGCCCGATGAGCTTGTTGCCCAGGGTGGTTGAGGCTGGCGATGAAGTGACGGCGGTCGGAGGGCGGTCCGGGGTGGTGATCGACTGCCACGATTGCGACCGGCTGGCGCTCTTTTGGTCGTCAGTTCTCGGCGGAACTCCCGAGCGCGAGTCCGAGGAATGGGTCTGTGTGCGGATGCCGGACGGCTCTACGCTGGTGTCGTTCCAACGCGTTCCGGAACCGAAAACCGTCAAGAACCGGGTCCATCTCGACATCACCGCCCAAGACCTCGAATTCGCGGCGGCGCGGTGCGTGGAACTGGGTGCAACTCAGCTCACTGGCCGGCGTGGGGATGAACTCGGCGATTTCATCGTTCTGGCTGACCCCGAGGGCAATGAGTTCTGTGTCGTCACCGGCTGAAGACGGTCGCATTTCTGACGCTAGGCTTGAACCCGCGTCGGCAGGCGTCGGTCGCAAGGGGCGGTAGCTCAGTTGGTTAGAGCCGTGGACTCATAATCCATTGGTCGCGGGTTCGAGCCCCGCCCGCCCTACGTCAGAGGCTATTTTTCGCGACCTCGCGGGCTGGGTCATCGTTTATTCATCGTTTATGCCGACGGTTCGGTCCATTAGGGCCGCTACCTCGGTATGTGTCGTGCCGCGCTTCATGTAGCGGTCCTGGGTCATCGACACGTTCGAGTGGCCGAGTTGGTCGGCGCCGACCCGGGCCGACAGACCCTCCTCGTCGATGAGGGTGGCGATGGTCTTGCGGAAGCTGTGACTGCTGACGTCGGGTGCGCCGAGGTCGTCGCGGACCTTGCGCCACTGCTTGCCGAAATTGTTGGGGTCGCGGAGGGTGCCGGCCGTGGAGGGAAAGATGACCCACTGCTCTCCGAGGAAGGGCCGGCTCCGCCGGGCCTTGAGGGCAGTGACCGCGAATTTGGGCAGAGGCACGGTGCGGTAGCCGGCGTCGGTCTTCGGCTCGGGGAGCCGCTTGAGGCCCTCACCCTTGGCTCGCACGACTTTGCCAGCCACGCTCAGCGTCGCGTTCTCCTCGTTGAAGTCCTCCCACCGCAGCGCCAGCAGTTCCGAGCGCCTCAGGCCGGTCGCCATCAAGACGAGGACTGGGTCGACCAGGTCCAGCTCGCGGCAGTACTCCGACTCTGCGAGCTTCGCCCAAAGATCGCGGACTTGTTTCGCGTCGAGGGCAGGAGCTCCCTGGGGTCGTTTCTTCCGCTCGATCGACTCGACATCCCGGGTGGGATTGGTGGTCAATGCGTTGGCCATGACCGCCAGCTGCAGCGCCCCGGCCAGGATGGTCTTGGACTGGCGGGCCATCGTTGGACCGTGAGCCTTGTTCATCGACCGAATGGCAGCGTCGATCCGTGCTGCCGTCGCCTCGCCCACCCGGAGGCCGCCGATGAAGTTCTTGAGTTTAGTTGCGTTGTAGCGGTAGGTCGACATCGTGGCGGGGGAGCGGGCATTCTCTTCGAGGCCAGTGTGGGGCCGCTCGACAAGGTCGTAAACCTTTGTCTCCGTCGTTACCTCGCCGGAAATCGCCA
>JAHBAP020000101.1 GCA_018500005.2 Mycobacterium sp.
CCCAGAAGGTCGTCGACGCAATCGCCGGTACTGCGGTCGACCGGGGCGACCGGCCCACCGAGGACGTCGCGATCGCGTCGGTCACCATTTCCCAAAGCCGGCGCGGTTTCCTAACACCAGCGCGCCGGATCCGGCGGTTCAGCGGCCGGCGTAACCGGCCGCCGTCAGCCCGTCGAGCACGGAGATCGGATCGCCGCCGAGGTCCCATCGGCTCAGGACGATCAACTCCGTCGTGGTGTCGATCTCCAGGAGCAGTACCTTGCGCCCGAGGCGGCGGAATTCCGTGATGCGGATCCGCTCCAGGTCGGCAGCGGTCAGCGTGCGCGTCCGAAACCAGCCCCGGTAGACCAGACCCTGGTCGGTGATCGCCAGCCGCGGGCGCGCGCGCCACGATCCGGCGGCGAAAACCAGAAGGCCCACAGCGGCGACTCCGCTGAGAAACCTGCCCGGAGCATCGACCGTCAAGGTCGCACAACCCACCGCCATCAGCAGGCCCGCGGCACCGACGGCGACGATTGCGCCCGACTTCGGCCCCCAACTACGGGAGTTATCCACAGGTGCTATCCACAGTGGGGATGAATCACATCGATGTGATTGCTGTCACCGGGCGTCTTTTTTGTGATCACCGCCACCGCATGGTCAACAGCAACCCGGTGATCATGAAGCCGAATGCAACCGCGTAGTTCCACGGGCCCAGGTCGCTCATCCACTGCAACGGCTCAGGGGTGTCGTACCCCGAGGCCGCCAGTTGGAACACCAACAACCACACCAGACCGATCAGCATGAGTCCGATGAAGAGCGTCACGAACCAGATGCTGGACGGGCCGGCCTTCACCTTGACCGGGGTGCGGCTGACGGATTTGACGGCGAAGTCGTTCTTCTTGCGAACTTTTGACTTGGGCATAGGTACCTTCCAGGCATCGGTGCATTTGCGCTCCGATCGCCTAAGAGATTAGCTCAAGCCGCCACCCAGGTAGCCTGTCAGGCGTGCAGGTCCTGGTCGTCGACAACTATGACAGCTTCGTTTTCAACCTGGTTCAGTATCTGGGCCAACTGGGCGTTGAGGCGACTGTCTGGCGCAACGACGACCCTCGTCTGGCCGGCAAGGCCGAGATCGCCAACGCTGCCGAGGCGTTCGACGGCGTGCTCCTGTCCCCCGGGCCCGGCACTCCTGAACGGGCCGGGGCCTCCATCGGCCTGGTGGAGGCGTGCGCCGCGGTACGGACCCCTCTGCTGGGCGTGTGCCTCGGGCACCAGGCGATCGGCGTGGCGTTCGGGGGCACCGTCGACCGCGCGCCGGAACTCCTGCACGGCAAGACGAGCTCTGTGTTCCACACCAACGTGGGAGTTCTGCACGGCATCCCGAATCCGTTCACGGCAACGCGCTACCACTCGCTGACGATCCTGCCGGAGACGGTCCCCGCGGAGTTGGAGGTCACCGCCCGTACACGAGGTGGGGTGATCATGGCGGTGCGGCACGTGGAACTGCCCATTCACGGCGTGCAGTTCCACCCCGAGTCCATTCTCACCGAGGGCGGGCACCGGATGCTGGCCAACTGGCTGGGCTATTGCGGAACGGCACCCGACGAGATGCTCGTGCGCCGGCTCGAGCAGGAGGTCGCCGACACCGTCCGCCACGCGACGGCCGGGGCTGGATCTCCGGCGTAGACGGGGTCGGGCTACGAGGCGAATGCCAGGCTGATCGACGCGCCGTAGTTGACCCCGGAGCCGGCTGCCGGACTCTGCGTCACGACCGCGTTGGAACGCTGACCGCTGTTCTGCACGTCGGAGCCCTTCACCAGCACGCCCGTCCAGCCCAGCGCCCGCAGGTTGGGCTCGGCGTCAACCCAGAACTGCCCGACGAGGTTCGGCATCACGAACTGGTTGCCCTTGGACACCTTCAGCGTTACCGGGGAATCCAGCGGTGCCGAGGTGCCCGGGGCCGGGTCAACCTCGAGAACCTCTCCGGCTGGCTGGGGACTGTCCACCGAGTTGGTGAGGATGGTCGGGAAACCGAGGGTGTTCAGGTTCTTGGTCGCCTGGTCGACGGTCTGGCCGGTGACATCGGGGATGTCGCGGGTCGCTGGACCGGTGCCGACCACGATCGTGATCTCATTGGTGATTGCCGAGGACTGATTGGCGGGCGGTAGCGTGCTGAGGACCTTGTCTTTCTGCTCCCTGGTCGACGTCGCCTCGGCCTGTTTGAACTTGACGAATCCCGCGGCAGTGAGTCGTTTGACCGCATCGGCGTAACTCAGCGACGCCACGTCGGGAACCTCGCGCTGCTCGGGACCCGTGGAGACGTTGACGGCGATCTCGTCGCCGGCGGCTACGGTCGAGTCGGCACCCGGTTCGGTGCTGATGACGTGGTCGGGTGCAACGGAGCTATCCGGTTTCTGCTGGGTTCGGACTTTGAAGCCCTTGTTCTGCAACTCCGCGGTGGCGTCGGCGGACACCTTGCCCCGGACGTCGGGAACCTGGACGGGCCGCGACTTGCCGCCGACCATGTTGATCGTGAGCGCCACAATCACGGTGAGGACGGCCAGCACGGCGCCGGCCACCAGCCAGCGGCCCACACCGCCGCGCTCACGCCGGTCGGAGAAGTCGTAGGCGACCGGGACAGCGGACCCCGTCGGGTCGGTTCGGGGTCCGCCGCGGGACGACATCAGCACCGACCGATCGGCCTGGGTCATGACCCTTGGTGCCTCGGGCTTCTCGCCGCTGTGCACGCGAACGAGGTCGGCCCGCATCTCGGCAGCGCTCTGGTAGCGGTTGTCGGGGTTCTTTGTCAGGGCCTTGAGGACGACGGCGTCGAGCTCCGGGGAAATCCCCGGGTGGCGGTAGGACGGCGGCTCCGGGTCTTCCCGAACGTGTTGGTAGGCAACTGCGACCGGGGTGTCGCCGACGAATGGCGGTTCCCCGGTCAGGACCTCGTAGAGCACACATCCCAGGGAATACACGTCGGACCGCGCATCGACGGAGTCGCCCCTTGCCTGCTCGGGCGAGAGGTACTGGGCGGTGCCGATCACCGCGGACGTCTGGGTGACGCGGTTGCCGCTCTCGGCGATGGCGCGGGCGATGCCGAAGTCCATCACCTTCACCGCGCCGGTCTTGGTGATCATGATGTTGGCCGGCTTGACGTCGCGGTGAATGATGCCGTGCTGGTGGCTGAAGTTCAGCGCCTGACAAGCGTCGGCGATGATCTCGATGGCTCTGCGCGGCGGCATCGGACCGTCGTGGTGGACGATGTCGCGCAGCGTCACCCCATCGACGTACTCCATCACGATGTAGGGCAGCGGACCACGA
>JAHBAP020000486.1 GCA_018500005.2 Mycobacterium sp.
CACTGGAGCATCAGGGAAGGTTAGGGGTTGCGGGCGCGGGGGGGGGGGGGACCGGCAGAAAAACCCTCGAGAAAGGGGGGGGGGGACCCGGGCTGCGAGGGTAACCCTGACCCCCCCCCCGCCGATCCCGACAGAGGAACGCCCCATGCCCCCTCCCGCCTTGAATGCCCGTCGGCCCCGAGTGGTCGTCATCGGCTCCGGTTTCGGGGGTCTGGCCGCCGCGAAATCTCTCAAGCGGGCCAACTGCGAAGTGACGTTGGTGGCCAAAACCACCAGTCATTTGTTTCAGCCGCTGCTCTACCAGTTGGCCACCGGCATCCTTTCGGCCGGCGACATCGCCCCGACAACCCGGCTGATCCTCAAGCGCAACAAGAACTGCCAGGTGTTGCTGGGTGACGTCGAGGACATCAACTTGCACGAGCGGACGGTCACCTCACGGCTGGGCACCATGGAAACGGTGCTGCCGTTCGACTATCTGGTGGTCGCGGCGGGCGCGCAGCAGAACTACTTCGGCAACGACCACTTCGCCACCTTCGCCCCCGGCATGAAGACGATCGACGACGCGCTGGAACTGCGCGGCCGCATCCTGGGGGCGTTCGAGGCCGCTGAGGTGACCACCGATCCCGAGGAGCGCACCCGCCGGCTGACCTTCGTCGTCGTCGGCGGCGGCCCCACCGGGGTGGAGTTGGCCGGCCAGATCGTCGAACTCGCCCAGCGCACCCTGCCCGGGGCGTTCCGCACCATCGACCCGGCCGAATGCCGGGTGCTGCTGTTCGACGGGTCGCCCTACGTGCTCTCGCCGATGGGGGAGAACCTCGGCCGTAAGGCCCAGGCACGGCTGGAGAAGATGGGCGTCGAGGTGTGCGGCAACTCGACCGTGACCGACGTCGACTACATGGGGGTGCGGGTCAAGGACAAGGAAACCGGTGAAGAGCGCCGGGTGGAGTGCGCCTGCAAGGTGTGGGCGGCCGGGGTTTCGGCCAGCCCGCTGGGGGGGATGATCGCAGCGCAGTGCGAAGGCACCGAGGTGGATCGCTCCGGCCGGGTGGTGGTCAACCCCGACCTCACCGTGAACGGACATCCGAACGTCTTCGTCGTCGGCGACATGGCCGCGGTGCCCAACGTGCCGGGCGTCGCCCAGGGCGCCATCCAGGGTGCGCAGTACGCCACCAAACAGATCAAGCGTTCGCTCAAGGGCGTTGACGATCCCGCCACCCGGGAACCCTTCAGCTACTGGGACAAGGGCAGCATGGCGACGATCTCGCGACACCACGCGGTGGCCAAGATCGGCAAGCTGGAGTTCGGCGGTTACATCGCCTGGCTCGCATGGCTTTTCCTGCACCTGCTCTATCTGGTCGGGTTCAAGAACCGGCTCTCCACGCTGTTCAGCTGGATCCTGACCTTCACCTCGCACAGCCGCAGCCAGCTGACCACCACCAGCCAGTGGGTGTACGCGCGACTGGCGATGAGCATCGTTGAGAAGCAGTTGCATTCACCGGTGTCCAGTTCCGAGCAGCTCGCCGACGAGCTCGACCAGGTTCTGGGACCGGACACGCTGATCGAGCCCAAGACGGTGCGGCCACCGGCGTAGTCCAGGATGAGCGAATGGCCCGCCGGCGCAGCGACGCGTTCGCCAAGACCGTCCCACCCCCGATAGCGGGCCCGGACCACTTCGATCCCGACGATGTCGCGGCCATGCTGCGCGAGATCGGTGCGGCTCTGGTCGAGACGTCCCTGCCGATCCAGGTGGTCGAGTATCGTCTGCGCGACATCGCCGCTCGTTACACGACTCAGCCGGTCGAGGTGGCGGTGCTGCCCACCCTGCTGTTCATCCAGATCGGCACCGCCGTTCACCAGATGGAGAGCTCGGTCCAGCCCTCCGGACTGATGGACGTCGCGGCCCGCATCGACCAGATCGCCGAACTGGCCGGCGCCGGTGCGATCAGCCCACTGGAGGCGGTCGCCGAGGTGCATGCCGCCCGGACCGCGCCGCCCCGGTTCGGAGCCGTGGTCACCACGCTGGGCTACGCGCTCACGACGGTGGGGTTCGGCATGGCGGTCCAGCCGTCCTGGCGAGCGATGCTCGCCCATTTGTTCCTCGGCCTGGTGGTCGGGCTTATCGTTGCGATCGCCCGGCCGTTTCCCGATCTGGCCCCGATCCTGCCCACCTTGGCGGCGCTGGTGGTCACCCTGCTGGGCACCTGGTTCGTCGCCGACGTCGCCCATGACGGCCTGCTGCGGGTAATCGCCCCCGGCCTCATCGCCACCCTGCCGGGCATGGCGCTGGTGGTCGGGTCGATCGAATTGGCAAGCGGCAAAATCATTTCCGGCGCCAGCAGGCTGGCCTACGGCATCGCCCAGCTCGGATTGCTGGTCTACGGGATGGTGCTCGGGGTGCGGATCGCCGGGCAGGTCATCCCCTCGCAAGGTCCGTCGAGCCCGATGGGGTGGTGGTCGGCGTACGCGGCGGTGGTGGTGATCGCGGTGGGTCTATCTCTGTACCTGTCGGCCCCGCGTGGTTCACTGCCCTGGCTGGTGCTCGTCATCGGGGTCTCGATGCTGGCGCAGAGCCTCGCTGGACTGGTGCTGAACGCGGCGCACTCCGGATTCATCGCCGCCATGGTGGCGATCCCGTTCGCGGTCCTGTGCGCCCGGATCAGGACCGCTCCGCCCGCCAGCGTGCTCGTTCTGGCGGCGTTCTGGTCGCTGGTTCCCGGCCAGCTGACCTTCATGTCGCTCGGCCGTGGCGCCGCCGGCGACTACGCCGGCACCGCCGGCCTGTCCGTCGCAGCAGCGGCCATCACTTCGATCGCGCTGGGCACCCTGGTCGGGTGGAGTCTGGTGCGAACCCTCAGCCGCTGATCGGATCGCCCATGAGCACGTCCCCGACGACCTCACGGAACCCGTGCCGCAGGCTTTCCAGCAGGCCGGGGCGGTCAGTGACGGCGGCGTCATCGGAGCTGACGCCGACGCTGGCCGCGCCGCAGTAGGTGAGCATGGTGACGTTGATCGCCGCACCGAC
>JAHBAP020000559.1 GCA_018500005.2 Mycobacterium sp.
GCGGCGGCGGCCAGGATGCCGTTGGTGTCGCGGCCCGGCTCAGCGGGCAGGCCGGCGCACTGCCATGCCTCGGTAACCAGCTGGCGGGCATCGGGATCGGCGACCGGATGACCGCCGGGCAGCAGGGTGGGCAGACAGCCGGCGTCCAGCGCGCCGCGGCCCCCGGCCCGCCGCGGGATCCACGCCAGCCGTGCCCCGGTCCGCTGCGCCAGCAGGGCCGCCGCGGAGAGCGCACCCGGGATGGCGGCCAACCGTTCTCCGGCGAGGATCACCGCGCCCGCGTCGAGTTCGCCGGCCAGGGCGCCCAGGGCGTCGGCTTCGCGGCCGGGCGGGGTCGCGATGAGCCGTGCCGAGAGTTTCGCCGTGCCGCGGGAGGCGAACGGTGCGATCGTCAGCACCGGAAGGCCGCGCTTGCGGACCGCTTTGCGTAGCCGTAGGAAGACGATCGGCGACTCCTCCTCGGGTTCGAGGCCGGCCAGTACCACCGTCGTCGCCGACTCGAGGTCGGCGTAGCTGACCGTCACCGGCTGCCCGGCCACCAGAGCGGTGAGGAAGTCGGTCTCTTCGGTCGAAAGCGGACGGGATCGGAAGTCGATATCGTTGGTGCCCAACACCGTTCGAGCGAATTTCGCGTAGGCGTAGGCGTCCTCGGTGGTGCACCGGCCGCCGACCAGAACGCCTGCCCGGCTTCCGGCCAAGCCGGCCCCGGCCTGATTGCCGGCCAAGCCGGCGGAAGCCCGGGCGACGGCTTCCGACCAGGACGCCGTCCGCAGGGCGCCGTCGTCGCCGCGGACCATCGGGGTGGTGATGCGGTCACCGACCCTGGTGTAGGCGAAAGCCCACCGCCCCTTGTCGCAGTTCCACTCCTCGTTGACCTGCGGGTCGTCACCGGCCAGTCGGCGCAGCACGACGCCGCGACGGTGGTCGGTGCGTTGGGCGCACCCGGAGGCGCAGTGCTCGCACACACTCGGCGAGGACACCAGGTCGAAGGGGCGGGCCCGGAACCGGTAGGCGGTGCCGGTGAGTGCGCCGACCGGGCAGATCTGCACGGTGTTGCCGCTGAAATAGGAGTCGAACGACGCACCCGGTGCGATCCCGACCTGTTGCAACGCTCCGCGTTCCAGGAGTTCGATGAACGGATCACCGGCGATCTGGTTGGAGAACCGGGTACACCGGGCGCACAGCACGCAGCGCTCGCGGTCCAGTAGCACCTGGGACGACAGGCTGATCGGCTTCGGGAATGTCCGCTTGACGTCGGTGAAGCGAGTCTCGCTGCGGCCGTTCGACATCGCCTGGTTCTGCAGAGGGCACTCGCCGCCTTTATCGCAGACCGGGCAGTCCAACGGGTGGTTGATGAGCAGCAGTTCCATGACGCCCTGCTGGGCCTTGTCGGCGGCCGCGGAGGTGCACTGGGTGCGCACCACCATGCCCTCGGTCACCGTGGTGGTGCAACTGGCCAGCGGCTTGCGCTGCCCCTCGACGTCCACCAGGCACTGCCGGCAGGCACCGACCGGGTCGAGTAGCGGGTGATCGCAGAACCGGGGGATCTGGACGCCGATCAGTTCGGCAGCTCGAATCACCAACGTGCCCTTGGGAACCGACAGCGCGGTGTCGTCGATGGTGATGGTGACCAGTTCGGTGTCGGTCTGCGGCGCCTGGGTCATGACCACCCCTCGCTGAGTGTGCGCTCAGGGTGGGAAATCAGCCGAAAACCCGCCGTGAGCGCACACTCGATGAAGAAATCCGGGCTCACGATCCCACCCCCTCCGGTGCGGCGAGCATGCTGGCATAGGGATCGAACGGGCAGCCGCCTTCGAGGTGTGCCTCGTACTCGGTGCGGAAGTACTTGAGCGAACTCATGATCGGCGAGGCCGCGCCGTCGCCGAGGGCGCAGAACGATTTACCCAGGATTGCGTCGGAGATGTCGAGCAGCTTGTCCAGATCCTCCCGCTGGCCTCGGCCGGTCTCAAGCCGCTCGTAGATCTGGGCCAGCCAGTAGGTGCCCTCCCGGCACGGGGTGCACTTGCCGCACGACTCGTGGGCGTAGAACTGCGTCCAGCGCCGCACTGCCCGCACCACGCACGTCGTCTCGTCGAAGATCTGCAGCGCCTTGGTGCCCAGCATTGAGCCCACCGAGGCCATGCCCTCGTAATCCAGTGGTACGTCGAGGTGTTCGGCGGTAAGCAGGGGAGTGGACGACCCCCCGGGGGTCCAGAACTTCAGCTCATGGCCGGCCCGTACGCCGCCGGCGTAGCCGAGCAGTTCACGCAGTGTGACGCCGAGAGGGGCTTCGTACTGGCCGGGCCGGGTGACGTGACCGGACAGCGAGTACAGCGTGAAACCCGGCGACTTCTCGGTGCCCATGGACTTGAACCAGTCCACACCATTGACCATGATCGGCGGCACGCTGGCGATCGATTCGACGTTGTTGACCACCGTCGGGCAGGCATAAAGGCCGGCGACGGCGGGGAAAGGCGGGCGCAGTCGGGGTTGGCCGCGCCGGCCCTCCAGGGAGTCCAGCAGAGCGGTTTCCTCGCCGCAGATGTAGGCGCCCGCCCCGGCGTGCACGATCAGGTCGAGGTCGAACCCGGAGCCGAGGATGTCGTGGCCCAGATAGCCGGCGGCATAGGCCTCGGCGACGGCGGCCTGCAAACGCCGCAGCACCGGAACCACCTCGCCGCGAAGGTAGATGAAGGCATGCCGGGCGCGGATGGCGTGGGCGGCGATGATCGCGCCCTCCACCAGGAAGTGCGGGGTGGTCAGCAGCAGGGGCATGTCCTTGCACGTACCCGGTTCGGATTCGTCGGCATTGATGACGAGATACTTCGGCTTGGCCGATTTCTGGTCGATGAACGACCACTTGGTCCCGGTCGGAAAGCCCGCCCCGCCGCGGCCGCGTAGACCAGACTCCTTGATCTCGTTGATGACCGCGTCCGGTGACATGCCCAGTGCGCGGCGCACGCCCCGATAGCCGTCGTGACGCAGATAGGTCTGCAGCGTCCAGGGTTGCGGTTCGTCCCAGAACCGGCTGAGCACCGGGGTCAGCATGGCTCTTCTCCCGTCCCGCCCCCGTCGAGTGAGGAACCTTGTCTGCGCGGCTCCTCACTCGACGAGCGAAAGGCGCGCAGACCGGCGAGTGTGGCGTCTCCCGGCCCGGTGGTGTCCTCGGTAGACGGACCGAGGCCGGCCAGCGTCCGCGCGGTCTGGCGGAACGGGCACAGGGCGGCCCCGCGCGTGGGGGCGACGGACTGGCCGCTGCGCAGCGCAGTGACGAGTTCGGTTGCGCTGGAGGGTGTCTGGTTGTCGAAGAATTCCCAGTTGACCATGACCACCGGCGCATAGTCGCAGGCGGCGTTGCACTCGATGTGCTCCAGGGTGATGAGTCCATCGGCGGTGGTCTGCCCGGGTTGCACCCCGAGTTCGTTCTCAAGGGTCTCCAGGATGGCGTCGCCACCCATCACCGCGCAGAGTGTGTTGGTGCACACCCCGACGAGGTACTCGCCGGTCGGGGTGCGCCGGTACATCGAGTAGAAGGTGGCGACCGCGGTCACCTCGGCGGCAGTCAGCCCGAGTTGTCTTGCACAGAAGGCGATCCCGGCAGCGGTCAGGTAGCCGTCCTGCGACTGCACCAGGTGCAGCAGTGGCAGCAGAGCCGACCGCGGCTCAGGGTAGCGGGCGATGATGTTCATCGCGTCGGCGGCCAGTCGGACTTCGACCTCCGGCGGGAAGGACGATGGTCCGCCGATCGGGGGCCCGGGCTCGTCCGGACGCGCAACCAGGACAAGGTCGATACTCATCGGTCTCTCACCTGTCCACGCCCCCCATCACCGGGTCGATGCTGGCGACCGCGGCGATCACGTCGGCGACCATGCCGCCTTCGCACATCGCCGCCACCGCTTGCAGATTCGTGAAGCTGGGATCCCGGTAGTGCACCCTATAGGGGCGGGTGCTGCCGTCGGACACCATATGCACGCCCAGTTCGCCGCGCGGGGACTCCACGGCGCTGTAGACCTGCCCGGCCGGTACCCGGAAGCCCTCCGTCACGATCTTGAAGTGATGGATCAGGCCTTCCATCGAGGTGCCCATGATCCGGGCGATGTGGGCCGGCGAGTTGCCCAGTCCGTCCGGGCCGAGTTGCAGGTCGGCGGGCCAGGCCAGTTTCTTGTCCGCGATCATCACCGGGCCGGGTCCGATTTCATTGAGTCGGGCCAGGCACTGGCGGACGATCTTGACCGACTCGTTCATCTCGCCCACCCGGATCAGGTATCTGCCGTAGCAGTCGGCGGTTTCGGCGGTGATCACGTCGAAGTCGTAATCCTCATAGCCGCAATAGGGTTGGGTCTTGCGCAGGTCGTGCGGCAGTCCGGTAGAGCGCAGCACCGGACCGGTGATGCCCAAGGCCATGCACCCGGTCAGGTCGAGATATCCGATCCCGACGGTGCGGGCCTTCCAGATGTAACTCTCGGTAAGCAGTGACTGCAGTTCATCCAGACGGCCAGGAAGGATCGTCAGCAGTTCGGCCACCCGTTGCGCCCCGTCCTCGGGAAGGTCGGCGGCCAGACCCCCGGGGCGGATGTAGGCGTGGTTCATCCGCAGGCCGGTAATGGCTTCGAAAACCGTCAGAATCAGTTCGCGTTCCCGGAACCCGAAGAACATCGGCGTCATCGCACCCAGTTCCATGCCGCCGGTGGCCAGTGCCACCAGGTGTGAGGAGATGCGGTTGAGTTCCATCAGCATCACCCGGATCACCGATGCGCGCTCGGGGATGTCGTCGGTGATGCCGAGCAGGCGTTCCACGCCGAGGCAGTAGGCGGTCTCGTTGAAGAACGGTGAAAGGTAGTCCATCCGGGTCACGAATGTGACGCCCTGGGTCCAGGTGCGGTACTCCAGGTTCTTCTCGATGCCGGTGTGCAGATAGCCGATGCCACAACGGGCTTCGACCACGGTCTCGCCCTCGATCTCCAGGATGAGCCGCAGCACCCCGTGGGTGGACGGGTGCTGGGGACCCATGTTGACCACGATGCGCTCGCCGGCCAGGCCATCCTTGGCGGCGTTGACGACCTCGTCCCAGTCCTGGCCGCCGAGCACGACCACCGGTTCGGTCATCGGTAGGACCTGCGCTGGTCTGGGGGCGGGATCTGAGCGCCGTGGTATTCCACCGGTACTCCGCCGAGTGGGTAGTCCTTGCGCTGCGGGTGGCCGGACCAGTCATCAGGCATCTCGATGCGGGTTAGGCTCGGATGGCCGTCGAAGATGATGCCGAAGAAGTCGTAGGTTTCGCGTTCGTGCCAGTCGCAGGTCGGGTAGACCGCGAACAGCGACGGGATGTGCGGGTCGGCATCCGGGCATGCCACCTCTAGGTGGATCCGCCGGTTGTGGGTGATCGACATCAGCGGGTAGAAGGCGTGCAGTTCCCGACCGGTGTCCTCGGGATAGTGCACACCCGATACCCCGCAACACAATTCGAACCGCAGTGCTTCGTCGTCGCGCAGCGCCGAGGCCACCTCGGGCAGGTGGTCGCGGCGAACGTCCAGCGTCAGCTGATCGCGGTGCACCACCACCCGTTGCACCGCGGCATCAAAGGGGTCGGCGCCGAGCACCTCGGCGAGGCGGGCGACCACCCCGTCGAAGTAGCCGCCATAGGGCTTCGGTGTGCCCCCGGGCAGCGGGACCGGGCGGACCAGTCGGCCGTAGCCGAAGGTGTCCCCGGTGCCGGTGATGCCAAACATGCCACGGCGCACGCCGATGACGTCCCCCTCGTCGCTCACCGCAGCAGGCC
>JAHBAP020000249.1 GCA_018500005.2 Mycobacterium sp.
CCCGGCTCCGCTGACGCTTCGCGGGTTGTGCTGGATGACCCGGCTCCGCTGACGCTTCGCGGGTTGTGCTGGATGACCCGGCTCCGCTGACGCTTCGCGCTGCTAACCCTCCGCCACGGCGTTTCGTCCCGACCGCTTGGCCTGATACAGCGCCGCATCGGCCCGGGCCACCCAGGACAGCAGGTCGTCGTCGTCGTGCAATTCTGCCGCGCCGATGCTCACGCTGATCGAGAACAGGTTGTCGAACGCAACGTCGGTGATCTGCTGGCGTAACTTCTCGGCGATCGCGACCCCGTCCCGCAAGCTGCAATGGCGCAGCAGAACGACGAATTCTTCACCGCCCCAACGGCCTACCACGTCGGTGGTGCGAACCTGTTCGAGCAGCCGGTTGGCCACCTCGATGAGAACCCGGTCGCCGGTCTGATGCCCATGGGTGTCGTTGATGGACTTGAACCGGTCGACGTCGACCATCAGCAGGGTCAGCGCCCGCCCGTGACGGTGCGCCTGTGCGAGGTCCGCTGTAAGCAACTCGGTGGTCTGCCGACGGTTCCAGAGCCCGGTCAACGGGTCGGTGACGGCGAGCCGGGTCAGTTCGGCCTCGAACGTCTTGCGCTCGCTGATATCGCGGGTGACACCGAGGATCTCCACCACCTTGCCCTGGGCATCCAGGTGCGGGATGACCTGCAATTCGCCGGTCATGATCGAGCCGTCCTTGCGGTAGTACTCGTGCTCGGCGCGGTATAGCGGCACCTCGGTGCCGTTTTCGATGGCGGCGAACAGCTCGGCGAAATAATTTCCGACTTTGGCTGCGGATTCCGGCGGGTGGATCTGCTCGAGGCTTTGGTTCATGGCCTCCGCGGGGGTGATGCCACGGACCCGCTCCACGGCGGAACTGACGTAGGTGATGCTGGCGTCGAGAGCCATAGTCCAGATCACCTCCCAGGCGTTTTCGGCCAGCAGGCGGTAACGCTCCTCGGAATGTCGCAACTCGGCCTGCATCTCGCGCAGTTCGGTGATGACGCCGACCGTGCCCTCCATGATCACTGAGCCGTCCGGCCGCTGGCGAGCCTGCATCCAGCAGCGCGTGAAGATCGGAGTTCCGTTGCGGTGCCGCCACTTCAACTCGACGGAGATCTGGTGACCCGGTTGGGTGGCCAGCGCACTGGAGAGTATCCCGAGGAATTCCGGATCGAGCCTGCTGTGCAGTGTGTCGGCGTCGGCCAGAATCTCCGCAGGTGTCACCCCGACCCGTGATTCGACGGCCTCGGAGATGTACTCGTAGGCCAGATCCGGGTGGACCCGCAATACGAAGAACACCACGCCACTGTTGTCGGCGATTCGCTCGAACCACTCAGCGGAAGGGACGTCGCGAGGTCCGGCCTCAGTCACCGCGGTCCTCCTCGAATCGACTGGTCCTGTCAGAGAATCTAATTCGGGACCACGCGCGGCGCTCGGCTCGGGCGGAATCGGGGCTTACGTGTGGATCGCCAAGCCCACGACGGTCAGCGTCGTCGCCAGCTCGACCGCGGCGCCCATGACGTCACCGGTGATCCCACCGAAACGGCGAACGCAGTGCCGGACCAGGGCCACCGCGCACAACAGTGCGACGGCGACCGCAGCCGGACCTTGCCACGGCCGTACGCCGGCGAAGACGGCGCAGCCGACCGCCGCCATAACCCAGGCGACCACCACCACGGGGGTCTGGCTACCCGCAACCTGGGCGCCGAGGCTGCTTCCGGCCGCAGCCGGCACCCCCCGCCGACACGCCAGTACGGCGGCCACCCGGCCGGTCAGGACCGCCGTCACGGTGCCGACGGCACCGGTGACACCCGAGGGCAGCGCGGCGAACCCGGCGGCCTGAGTCAGAATGACCAAACCGACCGCCGCGACTCCGAACGGGCCGGTTGAACCGTCGTGCATCACTGCGAGCGCGCGCTGCGGCGATCCGTAACAGCCCAGTCCGTCGGCGGTGTCGGCGAGTCCGTCGATGTGCAGGCCGCGCGTCGACGCCAGCAGGGCGAACACGGCAAGTGCCCCGGCCAGCATGCTGTGCGGACCGAATGCCCACCTGCCGGCCGCCAGTGCCGCGGCGGCTGCCAGCCCCAGGGCAATGCCCACCACCGGGAGAGCCGCGATGGTGGCCCCTGACGGCCCGCTGTTACGGCGCCCGACGGGAAGTACGGTGGCGAACCCGAAAGCGCTTGCCGCCGAACCGATCACGTCTCGGGGCCGGATACGCCGGCGTCGGCGAATGTTGCCATCGACGCCAGGGTGGCCACTGCGGCGCGGACTACGGGGAGGGCTAGCGCCGCTCCGGTACCCTCACCCAGTCGCAGTCCCAGGTCGAGGATCGGCTCAAGACGCAGATGGTTCAGGGCCAGGGAATGCGCCGGCTCCGGCGAACGGTGCCCGGCCTGCCACCACAACCGCGCCCCGGGTGCGAGTTGTTCGGCCAGCAGGGCCGCGGCGGTGACCACCAACCCGTCCAGAAGCACTGGCGTGCGCCGGACGGCGGCCTGCGCGCAGAAGCCCGCCGTCGCGGCCAGGTCCGCGCCGCCGCAGGCGGCCAGCAGGCCTACCGGATCACTGTGCATGGCGCGAGACCGGTAGAGCGCGTCGCGTACCGCCGCGGTCTTACGCGACCAGGCCGCGTCGTCGATTCCGGTCCCGCGGCCGACCGCCAGCACCGGTTCGGTTGCGGTTACTGCAGCCACCAGAGTTGTTGCGGCAGTGGTGTTTCCGATGCCCATATCGCCGGCGATGAGCAGGTCCGCTCCGGTGTCGACCTCCTCGTCGGCGATCCGCCGGCCGGCTTCTATCGCGGCGAGGGCTTCCTCAACGCTCAACGCATTCGCTACGGCGATGTTTCCGCTGGAGCGGCGCACCCGGTAGGCGGCCACCGCGTCCCGGTCCACGGCCATGTCCACTACCCGCACGCCCGCACCCGCCAGTTCGGCCAACACGTTGATCGCCGCACCACCGGCATCGATATTGTCCACCATCTGGGCGGTGACCTCGGCGGGGTAGGCCGACACGCCGTGCCGGGTGACGCCGTGGTCGCCGGCGAACACCACGATCCGAGCGCGTTCGAATTGCTTTGGCGGACATTCCCCTTGGCAGGAGGCCACCCACACCGACAGATCCTCCAGTCGGCCCAGCGCACCTCGGGGCTTGGTCAGCATGTCCTGACGGCGGCGCGCGGCGGCTGCCACCCTGCCGTCCGGCGCCGCGACTTCGGGGAACTCCATCAGTGCGCCGCCTGTGTCGGCTTGATCCGAAGCGGTTGGCCGGCGATGACCAGAACCACCTGCTCGCAACAGTCCGCGAGGCGGCGGTTGAGCGAACCCAACTCGTCGGCGAAACGTCGTCCGGACTCGGTGGCCGGTACCACCGTCAGGCCGACCTCCGGGCTGACCAGGACCAGATCCGCCGTCATCTGACCCACCGCTTCGACGAGAGAACCGACCTCGGCGGTCAGCGGCCCGCCGTCCCAGCCGCGCCGGTCCAGAACACCGGTCAGCCAACCGCCGATATCGTCGACGATCGTCGGTGTGGCGCGATCGGAGCGAAGGGCCTCGGCGACGTCCACCGTCTCCACCGCGTCCCAGGATGCCGGGCGTCGTTCACGATGATCGGCGACCCGCCGGGCCCAGGCCGGGTCGTCGTACGCACCACGTCCGGTGGCGACGTAGCGCACCGCCGGATGTTGGTCGAGTTGCGACTCGGCCCATTGCGACTTGCCGGACCGGATACCGCCCAGCACCAGAGTGCGCACGTCGCGTTCAGGCCACCGTGGCACCGCGTTCGACCCGCGGCCGAGGCACCCGGGAACGGCGCAGCTGGGTGGCCCGCGACACGGCGTACAAACCGAGTTTGCGAGACGACTCGGTGTTGTCGGGGAACTTCGCGTCGACTGCCTTGTTGACCTTGCGCCACAACAGGAAACCGTCGACGAACATGGCCACCATCAACGCCAGCGTGAACGGCGGCGAGTACACGGCGAGTTTGGGCAGGGCGAGCATGAAGAAGATCAGCATGAGCGACAACGGCAGGAACAGGCCGAGCAGATTGCGCCGCGAATCCACCAGATCGCGGACGTAGGCGCGAACCGGGCCCTTGTCCCGCGGCATGAGGTAGGCCTCCTCGCCGGCCATCATCCGTTCCCGCTGGGTGGCCATGACGGCGCGCTGTTTGACCTTCGCGGCCTTGCGCTCCTCCTTGGTCATCGTCTTGCGCATTTCCTTGCGCCGTTGACGTGCCTCGGCGGCGGTCATCGGAGCGGGTGCGACCGGGCCGCGTTTCTTGGTCTTGTCGTTGCGTTTCGGGGTGGGCCGGCCCTTGGGCGCAGTCATGCGGGCGGCCGGATCGGCGGCGGCCTCCGGCGTGGACGTGATCTCGGTTTCGGCGTCGTCGGCACCGGCGTCGTCGGCTCCATCATTGCGGCGGCCCAGCAGTTTCACGTCTGTCAGGTTACTTCGCCCGCGAAGACCGGTCGTAGCCTGCTGTCATGCGAGTGCTGATCGGCCCGGACTGTTTCGGGGACAGCCTGACCGCAGTGGCGGCCGCCCGCGCGATTGCCGAGGGGTGGCGGCGTGCCCGCCCGCAGGACGACCTGGTGCTGCTGCCACTGTCCGATGGTGGGCCGGGTTTCGTCGAGGTGCTCGCGGCGCGCCATCCGGACTGGCAGGGGAGGCAGAGCCGCGTTCGCGGCCCGTTGTCCGACGAAGTCGATGCGACGTGGGTGTTCGACCCGGCCAGTGCGACGGCCTATATCGAAAGTGCCCAGGCCTGCGGGCTGGCATTGCTGGGCGGCGCACCGACGGTGCACACCGCACTGGCCGCCCACAGCGACGGGGTGGGACGACTGGTCGACGAAGCCCTGTGCTGCGCCGCCCGAACGGTGGTGGTCGGACTGGGCGGCAGTGCCTGCACCGATGGCGGCCGCGGGATGGTGGACGCACTCGGCGGTCTGGCAGAGGCCGGCCGGAAACTGGCGGGGGTGGATCTGATCGCCGCCA
This sequence comes from Mycobacterium sp., assembly GCA_018500005.2. Taxonomy (GTDB): domain Bacteria; phylum Actinomycetota; class Actinomycetes; order Mycobacteriales; family Mycobacteriaceae; genus Mycobacterium. Next base: position 5,019 of record JAHBAP020000249.1, read on the forward strand.
CCGACGTCGAGCATCCGCTGCTGGGACCGTCGGGGGCCGCGCGGGTATTCGGGCCGCAGAAGGGTGCCGACTTGGCAACCGTCGAGGTTCTCGAGGCGAGGCTCGCGGCGTGGGCCGATGTGCTGGAGGCCGCCGCCGGGCGGTCCGTCGCCGCGGTGCCCGGG
>JAHBAP020000616.1 GCA_018500005.2 Mycobacterium sp.
CGGTGCCCGTGCCGCCGCCCTCGCCGGCGGTGACGAACACCATGTCGGCGCCGCGCAGCAACTCCTCGATCTCGTCCTTGGCATCCTCGGCGGCCTTGCGGCCCACGTCGGGATCGGCGCCGGCACCCAGCCCGCGGGTGGAGTCGCGGCCCACGTCGAGTTTGACGTCGGCATCGCTCATCAGCAGAGCCTGGGCGTCGGTGTTGATCGCGATGAACTCAACACCCTTGAGTCCCTGCTCGATCATCCGGTTGACGGCGTTGACGCCGCCGCCGCCGATACCAACGACCTTGATGACGGCGAGATAGTTATGCGGGGGGGTCATCGGGTTCCTCCGGTGCTGGGGCGTGATTTTCAGTCGGCGCGACTTCCCTGGTTAAACCCTCAACCTCAACCAGAGGCTTAGAGTTATGTCAAGTTGTTCGCTACTGGGAACCGTAGGACCGCCCACGCCTCGGATCGGGGAGGCGCGCCCGCGTGTCGCTGGAAGTTTTCCCGGCCGAGCCCCCCGCTCGCCGAGCGTCGCCCTTCGCTATTTGACGGTCGGAAGGTCCGGACTGGACACGTCGTAGACCCGGCCCGGCTGAGTCAGCAGGGCGGCGAGTTTCTCCGACTTCTCCTCAGTGCGGTCGGTGGTCCCCCACACCACCGTGCGGCCGTCGATCAGGGTGAGGGTGATGGACGCCACCGACGGGGCCGCGACGCGGCCGACCTGAGCCACCACCTCCGGCCGCAGCGCCGTCATCACCTCCAGGGCCGCTTTGGTGGGCGGATCGGCCGGTCCGGGATTGTCGACATCCAGGTACGCCATGCCCGGCGGTGGGGGCGCGGTGACGAAGTCGACCCCGTCACGGTCGAAGAGGTGCGGCCCGTCGGGAAAGTCCTTGACCACCACCGGAATCCGTTCGACGACGGTGATCCGCACGGACGACGGATACTCGCGCTGCACGCGCGCACTGGCGACTCGCCGGATTTCGGCGACCCGCTCGGCGACCTCATCGGTGTCGATCTGCAGCAGCGGGGTGCCCATCTTGATCGCGGCGGCCGCCACGACCTCCTCGGTCGGAACCACGCCGGTGCCGATGACCACCAGCGACCGCGCCGACATCAGCGGGGTGAAGTACAACACCAAACCCAGCACTACGGTGATCACCGTCAGCAGAACCAACCAGACCACCAGCTTGAGGCCCCTGACGGTGCGGTCCGCAAGCCTGGGGGCCTCCGGCCCGATCTGCCCGCGCGCCCGGCGCTTAGCCTCCCGCCGGGCCTCCTCGATCGCCGTCGCGCGCTGCTGGGCGGCCCGGCGTTCAGCCCGTTCGCGGCGGGCCCGCCGGCGCGGCCCTTCGAGGTCGGCTGCCGCCTCGGCCTCGCCGGGTGTCTCCGGATCGGCAGGGTCTACGACGAAATCCTCTGCCACACCGTCTATTTCGAGTGCGGCCTCAGATTCGACCGCGGCATCGACAGCAGCCTCGCTATCGTCGGGAACCTCGTCGGTTTCGGGGATGAAGGCCTCGGACGCTTCGGGTGCATCAGGATTCATCGCCCCGGCCCCGGCTGACCGGCACGCGCACCGAGTGCCGCGAGGATCTCCGGCCCGAGCATGGTGACGTCTCCGGCTCCCATGGTCACCACGACGTCGCCGGGTACGACCTCGGCCGCGACCTGCCCGGCCACCGCGGAGAAGTCCGGGAGGTAACGAACAGGGGCGCTGACCAGTCCGGCGATGGTGGCCCCGCTGACACCGGTGAGCGGTTGCTCACGCGCGGCGTACACGTCGAGAACGAAAACCTTGTCCGCGACGTCGAGCGCAGCGGCGAATTCCCGCCCGAAAGCTTTTGTGCGGGAGTACAGGTGCGGCTGGAATACGACAATGCTGCGGCCGGGCGCCGCGTCGCCCCGCCCGGTGGAACCCTGCTGGGCAACCGCACGCAGAGCGGTCAGCGCAGCCCGCACCTCGGTCGGGTGATGGGCGTAGTCGTCGAATACCCGCACCCCGTTGGCGGTGCCCACGAGTTCGAATCGGCGCCGGACACCTTCGAATCCGGCCAGCGCGTCAAGTACCTCGTCGATGGGTGCGCCGGCCTCCAGAGCGGCCAGCAGCGCGCCGAGCGCGTTGAGCGCCATGTGGCGGCCTGGCACCGAAAGCCGCATCGTGCGCGAATCAGCCTCGCCGGCCAGGCGGATGTTTGCCACCGCGCCGGTCCCCTGCTGCTCCCAACTGACCAGACAACCGGCGAGATCGCCGGACCCGTCGCCGCCGGAGGCACTGCCGTAGCGCAGCACCCGCACTCCGTTCGCCGTGCTGCGGTCAGCAAGCGCCGCCGCGCCGGGATCGTCGGCGCAGACCACCAGGGCGCCGCCCGGGGCGACTCTTTCGACGAACTGGTCGAAGACCGCGGTATAGGCCTCCGGGGTGCCGAAGAAATCCAGGTGGTCGGCCTCGATGTTGGTGACCACCGCAACGTTCGGGGTGTACTCCAAGAGTGAACCGTCGCTCTCGTCGGCCTCTGCGACGAACACCGCGCCGCTGCCGTGATGGGCGTTGGTCCCGGCCTCCCCGAGATCACCGCCGACAGCGAAGGACGGGTCGAATCCGCTGTGCTGCAAGGCCACAATGAGCATCGACGTCGTCGTGGTTTTGCCGTGTGTACCCGTCACCATCAAGGTCTGGTGGCCGGCCATCAGCTTCGCCAGCACGGCGGGACGAAGGATCACCGGAATGTCGCGACGACGCGCCTCCACCAGTTCCGGGTTGGTCTTGGGAATGGCGGCGTGCGTGGTGATGACAGCGGTGGGGCCGCCCGGCAGCAGGTCAAGGTTGGCCGCATCGTGGCCGATGGCGATCTGCGCGCCGCGGGCTCGCAGAGCGGCCACCCCGCGGGACTCCTTGGCATCCGAACCGGCGACCAGCGCGCCGCGATCGAGCAGGATCCGCGCGATCCCGGACATCCCTGCTCCCCCGATGCCGACCATGTGCACACGTTCCAGTTCCGGCGGCAACGGGGGAACCGACGGCAGGGCGTTCGTAGTCATCGGCGCGCCCCCCGATCGGCTCCCACCACGTCGAGCACCACTTCGGCGACCCTTCGGGCTGCGTCGCGGTGACCGACCCCGGCCGCCGCCGCCGTCATCGCCGCCAGTCGCGGGGTATCGGTGATCAACCGAGCGACCTCCCCGCCGATATAGGCCGGAGTCAGATCGGAGTCGGCGACCAGCAGTCCGCCCCCGGCCTCGACCACCGGAAGCGCATTGAGGCGTTGTTCGCCGTTTCCGATGGGCAGCGGCACGTAGACCGCCGGAAGTCCCACTGCGGACACCTCTGCGACGGTCATCGCCCCGGACCGGCAGATGGCCAAATCCGCTGCCGCGTAAGCGAGGTCCATCCGGGTGAGGTAGGGCACCGCGACGTACGGCGGGGCACCAGGTCGGGCGGCGGGCAGATCGAGGGGGTTCTTCGGGCCGTGCGCATGCAGCACCGACACCCCGGCCGCAGACAGTTCACCGGCCGCCGCCGATACCGCGCGGTTGATCGAGGCGGCTCCTTGGGATCCCCCGAACACCAGCAGGACAGCGGCGTCGTCGGCGAAGCCGAAGTGGGCGCGCGCCTCGGCGCGCCGAGCCGACCGGTCCAACCCGGTGATCGAGGCCCGCAACGGCATGCCGACCACCTCGGCGTGACTCAAACCCGAATCCGGGACCGCGGCCAGCACCCGGCGGGCGAACCGCGCCCCGAGCCGGTTGGCCAGTCCCGCACGGGCATTGGCCTCGTGCACCACGATCGGGACC
>JAHBAP020000070.1 GCA_018500005.2 Mycobacterium sp.
ACCGCGCAGCGGTTGCACACGGCCTTCGCTTTCTTGGCGGCGCCGTTGGTCTTGGGGAAGAAGATTTCGGGGTCGGCCTCGACTGCGCACAGCGCGAGGTCCATCCACTGCTCGGCGCGGACGGGGGTTTCTTCGTCGAGGTCGAAGTCGAAGTCGAGGTCGGTCTTCATTGTTTTCTCCTAGGGGAGTGGCTTGGGACGTACCGGTCGGCACTCCTCCGGGGGGAGCGCACGGGCGGTGGGGTCAAGTCGCAGCGACGCGGTTTCCGGCTGGAGGCGAATTTGCGGCCCCTGCCGGGCCGGCGCGCGCAGCGCTTGCCGGGCCGGTTGGGTAGGGCCGGAAATGTCGCCGTAGCCGCGCGGCGCAGGCGGAACCGAGCGTCAGCGAGGTGCAGCCGGAGACGCGCGAGCCCCGCGGCGCGGAGATTGACGCCGCCGCATGGAGTGCGCTCACGCTGGTGGAGTGCTGACGGACAATTAGTGGGGGACGGCTCGGGTCCCGCCCGCAGGGCGGGGTGCGGCCCCGGCCGGGGCCGCCCTGGGGGACGACACCGGCCGGGGCCGCGGGATAGACCGGTGCCCTCAGAGGGCTTGGACGATCAGCGCGGCCAGTTCCCTGCCGGTGGGCAGCGGGATCTGGTCGGCTGCGGCGCGGACGCGTTCGCACTCCTCGGGCTGCCCGCAGGGGCATTCGCTGTTGTGGGCGCTGATGTCCTCGTAGGCGCTGTCCAGGGGGTAGCCGTCGAGGCTGGAGGTGTCAACGATCCAGCGGTTGCCGGCGGCGCTGAGCCGCAGGTACACCAGGGCGGTCTGCTCGATGTAGTGGTGCGGGGTGTCGCGCCAGGCGATGCGCACGTTGCCGCCCGGTCGCATCGGGACGTCGTCGTCCTCCTCGGCGGTCCAGGGGTCGGTGGGGTCGGTGTGGGTGAGGGTCATCGGGAGTTCCTTTCGGTTGGGATGGGTTGGTGTGCGGGCTGGGCCCGGCACGCCCCCGAAGGGGCGGCCGGGGGCCGGGTTCGTCACGGTCGGTGGTCGATGAGCTCGCTGGTCGCCTCGGCGATCCACCGGAGCAGATCGAGCTCCTGGAGCTCGTAGCCGGCCGCGGCCTCAAGGTCCTCGGTGGTGGGATTGCCGGCGAGGAGTTCCTCGCGCCGGGCGCGCACCGTGGCGAGCTCGTTGAGGACGTCGGGCAGCCCTTCCTGCCGGGTTTCGCGGGCGACGTGTTCGATCGCCAGACGCAGGAAGTGCAGGATCTCGGCGGTGGTGCCCTGCAGGGCGATGCCGTGGCCGTAGTCGGTCCACAGTCCGAGCACCCAAGGCCCGGTGACGCCGAAAACCGGCTTGGCTTCACCGGTGCGGTCGAGCTCGGCGACGACGTGGTGGGTCGGATGCAGCGTGTAGAGGGCGGTGTTGGCATAGCCCCAGATGGTGTTGGCCATGGTGATGGTCCTTTCGGTGTCGGGGTGGCTTAGTGGTCGGCCAACTGGCTGTAGGTGATGTCCTCGCCGTCGCACAGCGCGGTGAACATGGCCATGACGTGCTCGGGGACCGGGGATTCGCCCCCGCCGTCCTCTTCGCCGGGGCCGAGGACAACGACGGTTCCGACCAGGAGGTTGCGGCCGGCGGCTTGGGGGTCAAGCGCCCACCACAGCGCCGTCGCGACGAGGTTCTCGGGAGCGCCGTGGATCTTGCCGAGTTCGTTGACGTAGAGGGTGGCGGTGGGCCAGTTCAGTAGTGAGCCGTCGGCGGCGCGGTAGCCGTAGACCGGTTCGAGGTAGCCACCGACGATCTTTTGCAGGTTGGTCAGGCTGGTGCTGATGGACCGCACGCCGGAGGCGGCGGTGCCGTGAGGGTGGATAACCAGAGCCTGCATGGGGCGGTTGGACATGGTTGCTCCTTTGGGAGTCGTTGTGTTGTGCCGGTCGGCACGGGCCGAATCCCGGCCGCGAGGGTGTCGCCCTCAAAACCGGGAGCCGCGGGCTGGAGGCGACTTGGGCGGCCCGGGTCGTGGCCCGCGCGCGAAGCGCTTGCCGGACCGGTTCCGCGGGGACGCCCAATGTCGTCGGAGCCGCACGGCGCAGTGAGCGCGCAGCGCGACACGGAGACGGGCGAGCCCGGTCACGGCGGGGTTTTGAGCAGGGCGGCGTGATTCCCTCGCGGTCACAATCAGGGGCCTGCTGACAAGAAGAAAAAGTGGCGCAGGCTTTTTCGCACGACCGCAGGGCGGGCATCCGGCGGTCGCGCGTAGCGCGCCGCCGAAGCGAGCACCGGAAGAAATAAGGGGGCCCGCCGCCCCCCGGGGGATGGGAGTCGGCGGGCCCTGGCGTCAGGTCGTGTCAGTCGTCGTTCCACTGTTCGCCGGCGTAGCTCGCGTCGAACCAGCCTGGCGGGGTATCGGAATCGGGATAGCGTCTGCGGGTCTCGGCGATCTTCGGTCCGACCCTCTCCAGGTAGTCCTGGTAGTGCTTTTCGCATCGGACGTAGTTGAGCCCGGAGCCGGAGAGGGCGGGGCGGGGGTAGGCCTCCCCTTCGCAGCCGCCCTGGCGGCTTTCGAGGCAGTCGTCATGGTCTTCGTACATGGTGGTGTCCTTTCAGGTGAGGTGGTGGCGGCCCTAGACGAGGGCCGTCGTGGGCTCGGCTGTCCAGCCGTGGCCCGGGTGAGTGGCGGTGTGGAATAAGCGGTCGCGGGCCCACGGCCCGGTCAGCCCGCCGCCCTCGGCGGTCAGTGAGGGCAGCGGGTTGCGACGCACCCCCCAGTCGTCGACGGGCAGCGCGGCGGTGTCGATGAAGCGGCGCTTGTCGGCGTTGCAGATGAATCCCTTGCCCCCGCCGGCCACGAAGTGGTCCGGCAGGGTGGCGGTGGGGGCGACGTCCTCGAGCACCAGCCCGGAGAGGCGCACGAAGTGCCTCTGATCGGCCAGGAAATAGAGGTTGGCCTCTTGGCCGGCCTCCTGCTCGGCGTAGTCCCCAGCCCAGACCAGCCGGACGCCGCCGTCGAGGCTGAGTAGGGCTTCGACGGCCCGCATCAGTGCGGCGTCGTGGCGGGTGTGGCCGTAAAGCTTGAGCCCGGCGCCGTAGTCGTCGGGATCCAGCGCGGCGACGATGCGCCCGGCGCCGTCGAGGAAGGTCGGGGTGAAGTATTGGCCCATGGTTGGTCCTCCTTGTGGTGGTGTGAATGGGATTGGGCTGCAATGGGAAAGGCCCGGCCGGATCCCCGGGGGGAGGGATCTCGGCCGGGCCCCGGTCGGGGTGGCTAGGCGACGACCTCGTTCCAGACCGCGGCCGCGTCGGCGGCGACGATGAAGGTCAGAGCGGCCTGCAGGCTGGCGAAGGGGGTGTCGGCGGAGAAGGTCGAGACGACCCAGGAGTCGCTGCCCGCCTTGGCGGTGAGGTTGTAGTGCTCGCGGCCCTTGGCCCAGAACATCACGTCGTCGCCGTTGTGCTTGGTCGACCAGAACATCAGTTCCCCGGCGCGGAACATGTCGATGGAGGCCTTGAGGGTGCCTCCGGGTCGCATGACCGCGGTCGCGGCCGCCACGAGGGTCTCGCCCTCGCGGGCCTCGATCGAGCAGTAGTCGTTGTCGACGAAGACCTCGAGGTCGACACCGAAGGCCGTCCGGATGGTCTGTGCGTCGTCGCGGCCGGTGAGGTGGCCGGTGGCCTCGTCGACGAGTGCCGAGGCCAGGTCGAAGTGGTGGTTGTTCATCTCTGTGCTCCGTTCGTGAAGGTGATCTGCGCCTGAGTCAGCGCTGTGCTGCGTTCACCGGTCGGGGCCCGTCGGGGTCAAGCGGAGTCGTGCGGTTTCCGGCTGGAAGCGGATTTCCGGCCCCTGCCGGGCCGGCGCGCGAAGCGCTTGCCGGGCCGGTTGGGTAGGGCCGGAAATGCCGCTGGAGCCGCGCGGCGCAGGCGGAACCGAGCGTCAGCGAGGAGTAGCCGGAGACGCGCGAGCCCCGCGCGGCGCAGCTTGAGGCCGTCGGGTTCCGAACCGGTACGATTCGCGCACTGCTGACGGAAAGTTATTGATTTGCAGGGGCTTTCCGCCCGCCCGCAGGGTGGGCATCCGGCGTTCGCGCCTGGCGCGCCGCCTCCCTTCCCGGTTAACGCCCGTGAACAAAAAAGGGGGCCCGGCTCGTCCTCCTGGGGGTGGAG
>JAHBAP020000137.1 GCA_018500005.2 Mycobacterium sp.
ATCATCGACATCTCCAACAACCTGGGCGACGCCAAGACGTTGATCACCCACCCGGCCACCACCACTCACCGGGCGATGGGTCCCGAGGGACGCGCCGCCATCGGATTGGGCGACGGGGTGGTACGCATCTCGATCGGCCTGGAGGGCACCGATGACCTCATCGCCGACCTGGATCGCGCGCTGAGCTGAGATGTCCCGCAACTCGCAGGCGAAACAGGCCCGGCGCAAGAAACGTCAGGCCGCCCGCGCAGCGAGTTGGATTCCCCAACCGCTTCTCGACGAGGCGAGTGCCGCCGCCGAATCCGATCCCGTCGCAGAGGCGTTGGCCGATATCGACGAATGGCTGAGCGACCGCGGCTGGGTGTTCGATGACGAGAACTCGAAGCTTCTGGTGAGTTGGGTCTACCCGCCGTCGGCCGCTGAGTCCGATGACGGGGAACTCGAACCCGTCACCCGGATCTGGCTCACGCTCGAGGAGGACGACGAGGCGGTGGTGCTGGAGTTCGGCGCCACCCTGGTCGGTGACGGCGGCGACGAGGAGTCCTACGTTTTGAACCCGGACAGTCTCGAGGAGTGCGTCGCAGCCCTGGAGTCCTATCGCCCGGGGATGGCTCGCCCGGAGTTGGATTGAATCTGCGTTTCGTCGAGGTCCGCCAGGACGACGACTTGGCGCAACCGCTGATCGCCGAACTCGCCGTCGAGTACGCCACCCGTTACGACGGAACCGAGGAACGGGTGCTGCGTTGGCTTCGCGGATACCCCGCTGAGGAGTTCGCGCCGCCGCTTGGCGGCATGCTGATCGGCCTGGTGGACGGCCGACCCGTCACCGGCGGGGCGTTCCGCCGTTTCGGCATCGTCGACGGCGCCGAAACCGCTGAGCTGAAACGGATCTGGACCGACAGTCGGCACCGCCGAAAAGGCCATGCCCGGATGCTGCTGGCCGAATTGGAGACCCGCATCGCCGCTTTGGGCTACCGCCGGGTCTACCTCACCACCGGCGACCGCCAACCCGAGGCTGAGGCGCTCTACACCGCAGCGGGATACACCCGACTCGCCGAGCCGTTGCCGGCGGAAGGCGAGGTCTACCCGGTGGCCTTCGTCAAGCGGCTTTAGCCGCCCCATGCACTCCGCGGGTTTCCCCCTCCGCGGTCCCCCTTCCGCGAGCGTGCGTGTCGGCGCGCCGACACGCCGCCACACTGTGCACGCTGTGCACGGTCACGCGGGCTGAGCGCGCCGTAGATGGCCATCGATCCGCTCGACTAGCATCCGTGGCCGGCGCCGGACGTCGTCGGCAAGGATCGGGACGACGGTCCACCCGAGGTCCTGTACCGCCGCGAGCTTCTCTCTGTCCCGTCGCAGGGCTTCGCCATCGGCGTGCCACGCCACGCTTTCGTATTCGGCTGCGACCATTGCCTCCGGCCAGGCGAAGTCGAATCTCCTAAGCCGCCCCTGAGAATCGACGACCTCGTGCTGTAGTACGGGAGTCGGGAGTCCGCCGTCGATCATGACCAGCCGTGCCTCGCTTTCCATCGGAGACTCGGCTCGTCCGTCGGCCAGTGGCAGCAGACCGCGCACTTTGACGATGCCGCGTCGTCCTACCTGCGCGGTCAAGGCAAGCGCCAGATCACCCGCAACGCAGTGCCCCGAACGAAGCGCGGCGTCCAACGTGGCCAGTGCCCGCGGGCGCGGTAGCGTTCGGGCTACCTCGACTGCAGTCCAGGCCGGCATCGTCGCGGGGCGACCCGAGATATCAATCACGGGTGCGCCCTCCCGCCGGTGCACCACCAGGCCCCGTGCCGACCTGATCTGGTGGTGCAGCGGATTGAGGACATGCAGATCGGCGGTGTCCTCGGTGTCGAATCCATAGGCTGCCGCAGCTGTGCCCAGGCAGACCGCCACTACTTCGCCGCAAATCAGGTCCAGACCTCGGAGGCGTTGGGTGGCATCGGCTGGACCGAGGCTGTAGACGCCCTGCCAAACTCGCTCTACCGCAGTGCAGTCAATAAGCATCTGCAGGTGGCGACGGCTCACCGCGGTGAGAATCTGAGCGGTTGTGGCGACGCCGTGCTGTCGCTTGAAGATATCTGCAAGTTCCGCATGCACGCCGCGATGCTGACGTAACGCAGGACGACGGAAAAGTCAGTCCTGTGGATAGCGAGCGTGCGCGAAATGTACGCCCACTCGGCGTGGCGCCGCACCGACACGCACGCTCGCGGAATGGGCGGGGCTGGCGTGCGGAATGGGCGGAATCTAGTCGGATGCGTCCGCCACGCCGGTCGCTGACTGGGCCCGCCGCTCGTAGGCAGCACGGGCCGCGTTGTCCAAGTTCAGGAACACTCTGTCGGTACCCATCTTCGCCGAAAGCCAGCGCCGCCCTCGCGGTGGCAGGAACGCGGTGGTCGCTGCAACGAAGCGCAGCGAATACGGAACCGAGACAGTGGTTTTCGGCTTCTCGAGGGTTCGCACCACGGCCGCCGCGATGTCCTCCGGCTCGACCGGCGTGGTCAAGCCGCCGGTCTTGGTTCCCGAGATCAGTTCGGTGTTGGTGAACGTCGGCATCACACAACTGATCTGCACACCCTGCGGCGCGAACTCGTCAGCCAGTGCGGTGGACAGTCCGACAACGGCGAACTTGGTGCCGGCGTAGAGAGCTTGCCCCGGGACGGCCAGCATGCCGGCCAGCGAGGCGATATTGACGATGTGGCCGCCCCGGCGCTTGACCATCTCGGGCAGCACCAGTCGGCAGCCGTTGACCACTCCGTAGAAGTTCACCTCGATTGCCGAGCGGATGGCTTGATCGGTCTGGTCGAGAAAGGGGCCTACCGGCATAACGCCGGCATTGTTGATCAGCACGTCGATGTGCCCACCGCCGTCGGCGCGGGCCTTGTCCAGGAAAGCTGCGAAGGATTCCGCGTCGGCGACGTCGAGTGGGTAGCCCGACACCGTGCCGAGGTTGGTCAATTTAGCCACGGCGGATTCCCCGAGGGCTACATCGCGGTCGCCGATCACCACTCGGGCGCCGCGCGCCAGCAGAGCAGTGGCGGTGGCGAAGCCGATCCCGCGCGCCGCGCCGGTGATGGCGACTGTCTTGCCCCTGATGTTATCCATGGCCCGGCACTCTAAGCGGTGGCCCGGCGGACGGCCTCTTCCACGGATCCGATCCACAGGTCACCGTGGCCGGGGACCATCATCGCGGTTCCGGCGGCAATGAGCTGATCGAGGCTGCGTCGGGCCTGGTGGTCGTCGTGGTTGAACATCGACGGCAACAGCTGTGGGCCGGATCGCGTCGCGAG
>JAHBAP020000359.1 GCA_018500005.2 Mycobacterium sp.
ACGCGAACCCGGTCACGGGTGCGCTCGATCTCCACGTCGGCGATGCCGGCGCGCTCCAGACCGTTGGCCAGCAGGCGGCGGATCGCCACGTCTTCCTTGACGTAGTCCGCATACTGCTTGTCGGCGTACCACCGGGACTTCCAGTCGGTGGTGATACCGAGACGGAAGCCGTGGGGATTGATTTTCTGGCCCACTACTCCGAGCCTCCCTTCTTGGCTGCGCTTGATGACGCCGACTTCGCGGCTCCGGTCGCCTTCTTGGCCGGCGCCTTGGCAGCCGTCTTGCTGCCCTCGGCACGACGCGACCGGGTCGACTGCCCGGCGCGCTGATCGCGCGGCGGCCGGCTTTCCACGATCACGGTGATATGGCTGGTGCGCTTGCGGATCCGGTAAGCGCGGCCCTGAGCACGCGGTCGGATGCGCTTGGCAGTGGGGCCCTCGTCGGCGAAGACGGTGGCGACTACCAGGGTGCGCGGGTCCAGACCGTTGTTGTTCTGCGCGTTGGCCGCAGCGCTGGCGATCACCTTGGCGACCGGTTCGCTGGCGGACTGCGGAGCCCAACGGAGGATGTCGAGGGCTTCCTCGACCGACTTGCCGCGAACCAGGTTGATCACCCGGCGGGCCTTGCTCGCCGAGATGTGCACGTAGCGCGCCACCGCCGAGGCAGACGGATATTCAGTAACAGTCGTCATGATTACCGCCGCTTCGCTTTCCGGTCGTCCTTGATGTGGCCCTTGAACGTCCGCGTCGGCGCGAACTCGCCCAGCTTGTGACCGACCATGGACTCCGAGACGAACACCGGCACATGCTTGCGGCCGTCGTGGACGGCGAAGGTATGTCCGATGAAGTCGGGAATGATGGTCGACCGACGAGACCAGGTCTTGATGACCTGCTTGGTGTTCTTCTCGTTCTGTGCGTCGACCTTCTTCAGCAGGTGGTCGTCGACGAACGGGCCCTTCTTCAGGCTGCGTGGCATCGCTGGTACTCCTAGCGCTTATTCTTGCCGGTGCGACGGCGGCGGACGATGAGCTTGTCGCTCGGCTTGTTCGGCTTGCGGGTACGGCCCTCGGGCTTGCCCCACGGGCTGACCGGATGGCGGCCGCCGGAGGTCTTGCCTTCACCACCGCCGTGCGGGTGGTCGACCGGGTTCATTACGACGCCGCGGACGGTGGGGCGCTTGCCCTTCCAGCGCATCCGGCCGGCCTTGCCCCAGTTGATGTTCGACTGCTCGGCGTTGCCGACCTCGCCGACCGTGGCGCGGCAGCGGACGTCGACACGACGGATCTCGCCGGAGGGCATACGCAGCGATGCGTAGGTGCCTTCCTTGCCGAGCAACTGGATGCTGGAACCGGCCGAGCGGGCGAGCTTCGCACCGCCACCGGGCCGCAACTCGACCGCGTGGATCAAGGTGCCGGCCGGGATGTTGCGCATCGGCAGGTTGTTACCCGGCTTGATGTCGGCGTTGGGGCCGGACTCGATGATATCGCCCTGCTTGAGGCCCTGGGGAGCGATGATGTAACGCTTCTCGCCGTCCAGGAAATGCAGCAGCGCGATGTTCGCGGTGCGGTTGGGGTCGTACTCGATGTGCGCGACCTTGGCGTTTACGCCGTCCTTGTCGTTGCGACGGAAGTCGATGACGCGGTAGGCACGCTTGTGGCCGCCGCCCTTGTGCCGGGTGGTGATACGGCCGTGCGCGTTACGCCCACCGGTGTTGTGCAGCGGGCGAAGCAGCGACTTCTCCGGCGTCGAGCGGGTGATCTCAGCGAAGTCGGAGACGCTGGCACCGCGGCGACCGGGGGTCGTCGGCTTGTACTTGCGAATTCCCATGGTGTGTCCTGAGTTTCTTTCTGCCGGCCTAGGCCGGTGCTCCGAAGATGTCGATCGGCTTGCTGCCCTCGGCGAGGGTCACGACGGCACGCTTGGTGTCCTTGCGCTTGCCGTAGCCGAAGCGGGTGCGCTTGCGCTTGCCCTGCCGGTTGATGGTGTTCACCGACTCAACCTTGACCGAGAAGATTTTCTCGATGGCGATCTTGATCTGGGTCTTGTTCGAGTCCGGATGGACGAAGAACGTATAGACGTTGTCCTCGATCAGGCCGTAGGACTTCTCAGAGATCACCGGCGCCAGGATGATGTCGCGCGGGTCGGTCACGGTAGCCATCAGGCCGACACCTCCTCTTTGCTGTTGCGCTCGATGTAGGCATTCAGCGCCTCGACGCTGAACACCACGTCGTCGGCGTTGAGCACGTCGTAGGTGTTCAACTGGTCCGGCGAAATGATGTGCACGCCAGGCAGATTGCGAACGCTCTTGGCCCCCACCTCGTCGGAGCGGCCGATGACCACCAGCACCTTACGGCGATCGGTCAGCGTGCCCAGGAAACCCTTGGCACTCTTGGTCGACGGGGTCTGGCCGGCGATCAGTTCGGTCACCGCATGGATCCGGTCGTTACGGGCCCGGTCCGAGAGCGCCCCGCGCAGCGCGGCGGCGATCATCTTCTTCGGGGTCCGCTGGCTGTAGTCACGCGGCTGCGGGCCGTGCACCGTCCCGCCGCCCTTGAACTGCGGAGCGCGGGTCGAGCCCTGACGGGCCCGACCGGTGCCCTTCTGGCGGTACGGCTTCTTGCCGCCACCGGACACCAGACCGCGGGTCTTGGTCGCGTGGGTGCCCTGGCGCTTGGCGGCCAACTGAGCCGTCACCACCTGGTGCATCAGAGCGGTGTTGGGCTCAACGTCGAACAGGGCAGCCGGCAACTCAACAGAGCCGCTCTTCTTGCCGTCCGGTGCATGGACGTCAATCTTCTTGGTAGCCATTACTTCTCACCTCGCTTGACGGCAGTCCGGACCATGACCAAACCGCCGGTGCGGCCGGGAACCGCACCCTTGATCAACAGCACGCCGTTCTCGGCGTCGACCTTGTGCACCAGCAGGTTCAGCGTGGTGACGCGGTCGCTGCCCATCCGGCCGGACATCCGGGTGCCCTTGAAGACACGGCCGGGGGTGGAGCAGCCGCCGATCGAACCCGGCCGACGGTGGACAGCCTGGGCGCCGTGCGCGGCCCCCTGGCCGCGGAAGCCGTGCCGCTTCATGGTGCCGGCAAAGCCCTTGCCCTTGGACGTTCCGGTGACGTCGACGTAGCTGCCCTCGGCGAAGATATCGGCGCCAAGCTCCTGACCGACCTCGTAGTCGGCCGCGGCGGCCTCGTCATCGAGACGCAGCTCGGCGAGGTGGCGACGCGGGTTGACCCCGGCGGCGGCGTACTGGCCGGTGACCGGCTTGTTCACCTTGCGCGGGCTGATCTCGCCGTAGGCCAGCTGGACGGCGCTGTAGCCGTCCTGCTCGGGCGTACGGATACGGGTGACCACGTTCGGACCGGCCTTGACGACCGTGACCGGGACGACCTTGTTGTTCTCGTCGAAGACCTGGGTCATGCCCAGCTTCGTACCGAGGATTCCTTTACGAGCCATGGTGATGCTGACTCCCCTACTGGATGTTCACGTCGACGCTGGCCGGCAGGTCGATGCGCATCAGCGCGTCAACCGTCTTCGGCGTCGGGTCGAGGATGTCGATGAGCCGCTTGTGAGTACGCATCTCGAAGTGCTCCCGAGAGTCCTTGTACTTGGGCGGGGACCGGATGACGCAGTACACGTTCTTCTCGGTCGGCAGCGGCACCGGTCCGACCACACTCGCGCCGGTACGGGTAACCGTCTCCACGATCTTGCGCGCCGAGGCATCGATGGCCTCATGGTCGTAGGCCTTGAGCCTGATGCGGATCTTCTGTCCCGCCACGCTTCTCCTACCTTCACTTCTGATGCGCACCCTCGTGTCGAGGGCGCTGGCTTGTCGCCGCCGCTGTTTACCTGTCCTGGTCCACCGACCCCCGCGGTCGGGTGTGTCACCCGCACGCAGCCCCGCAAACTGGAAAAACCCGCTTGCGAGGTGGGGACCGGATGCGCCGATGCCGGCGCTGGTCGGATGTCTTGCGCGGCACGCTCCATGCGGATGCGAATCCGGCTCAAGACAACCTGAACAGTATGCCTGACGGGGAGGGTCTGAACCAAATCCCCCCGTGAGCACCCAACGGGCTAAGGGTCTTTTTCCGGGCCGAGGGCCGCAGCGGGGCTGTTAACCTAGGAGACTCAGACAGCAAAACCTACGTCCTCAGACAGTGCGGCAGCGGCCCTGATGGGCAGAGCATGAGCCCGTTACCTGCCACTGAGAGGGATACTCGAGCTTTTAGTGACCAAGCAACTGGCCCGCACCACAACACCGGAAACGCCCCCGGGCGTGCCCTCCGGCCTCCCCAAGGACGTGACGCCGGGACGTTGGACGGCCTCCGCGTGGACATCCGGCCGACGCCTCGACGACCGTCGCCGCGCCGGATCCTCGGCGTTCGTCGTGTCCCCCGTCGTGGCCGTTCTGTACACGGCCCTCGGACTTGTCACCCTCGCCCTGGCCCAGATGACCGGCCTTGCTTCGCCGGTCTGGCCCGCGGCCGGCGTCGCCCTCGCGGCGGCCTGGCATTGGCGATGGCGCGCCCTGCCCGGTGTCTTCGCCGGATCCGTCGGCGCCAACGTGCTCTGGCTGAGCCGGCTGGGCGAGCCTGAGCCACGAGCCTGGTTGGTCGCCGGAGCCATCGGCCTCGGTGCGGTCCTCGGGGCCGCCGCAGGCGCTGCCCTCGTGCATCGCTTCGTCGGCCCGGTCGAACGACTGGACACCCCGCGCTCGGTGATTCTGACCCTCGGCCTCGGCGGCCTGCTGGCCACGACCATCGCACCTACGATCGGCGTAGCGGCCCAACTCGCGAACGGATTGCTCAGCACCGGCCAGGCGGCGTTCGGCTGGCTGACCTGGTGGGTCGGCGACGCTATCGGGGCCATCGTCTTCGCGCCCCTGGTGCTCATGGTGTTGCCGTCGCAGGCCGAATACTGGTCGGGGCGCCGCTGGCGGATCGCCGTCCCGTCGCTGCTGATCTTCGGAATCCTGGTGGCCGCCATCGTCCAGAACGTCACCCACGAGCGAAGCCGGATCGACACTGCCGTTGAGCGGTTGGGCGATCGAGCCGCAGCAGACCTCGCCAGCAACGTGGGCCTGCACCAGGAAGTACTCGAAGGCGGCCGCGGCCTCATCGACGCCTCGGAGAAGGTCACCGCCGAGGAGTTCGACGCCTTCACCCGCGACGCTCTGGGCCTGTC
>JAHBAP020000433.1 GCA_018500005.2 Mycobacterium sp.
CTTCGAATTCATCGAGCAGCTGCTGATAAGCGGCCGCTTCTTCCAGAGGATTCAACTGGGCACGGTGGATGTTCTCCAGCAGGGCGTCGCGGAGCAGGTCGCCTTCGGCCGTCTCGCGGACGATCGCCGGCACGGCGGTCAGACCCGCCTGCTGGGCCGCCCGCCAACGCCGCTCCCCCATCACCAGTTGGTATCGGCGACCGCTGGCGCTCGCGTCCATCTCCCGCACGACGATGGGCTGCATCAGGCCGAACTCGCGGATCGAGTGCACCAATTCGGCGAGGGCCTCGTCGTCGAACACCTGTCGCGGCTGGCGCGGATTGGGTTCGATATCGATGGGCGCGATCTCCCGGTACACCGCGCCGATAGCCTCCGCGAGGGTGGCGGTCTGCGCCCCGCCCCCGGGGGCAACGCCGGCTGGGACACTTCCCGGTCCGCCGCCGATCACCACATCGGCAGCGGCGTCACCCAACCTGGGGCCGCCGTCGGCGGGGCCGGTGGGAATGAGTGATGCCAGGCCGCGGCCGAGGCCGCCCTTCCGCTTGGACTGCTGCGCCATTGGGTCCCCTATATCTATTTCTATGCCGGCCGGTGTGCGATTTCACGACTGGCGTCGAGATAACTCATCGCCCCCCGCGAGCCTGGATCGTAATCGATGATCGTCATGCTGTATCCCGGCGCTTCCGAGACCTTCACGCTGCGCGGGATGACCGTCTTCAGCACCTTGTCGCCGAAGAAGCGTCGAACCTCGACGGCAACTTGGTCAGCCAGTTTGGTGCGCCCGTCGTACATCGTCAGAACCACCGTCGAAACATTCAATTTCGGATTCAGGTGTGCCTTCACCATCTCGATGTTCTTCATCAGTTGCGAGACGCCCTCCAACGCGTAGTACTCGCACTGGATGGGGATCAGCACCTCGGGGGCCGCAACGAGGGCGTTGAGGGTAAGCAATCCGAGCGACGGCGGGCAGTCGATGAAAACGTAGTCGAAGTCCATTTCTTCGAGTTCCGCCAGTGCATTGCGGAGTCGGTTCTCCCGCGCGACCATGCTGACCAATTCGATCTCGGCACCGGCAAGATCGATCGTTGCCGGGAGGCAAAACAGCTTGTCGCTGTGCGGGCTCTGCTGGATCGCCGCCCGCACCGGGATCTCCCCGAGTAGAACCTCGTAGGACGACGGGGTGCCCGAATGCCGATCCCCGATGCCCAACGCGGTACTGGCATTGCCCTGCGGATCGAGGTCGATCACCAGGGTTTTGAGTCCCTGCACCGCCATCGCCGCGGCGAGGTTCACCGCGGTCGTCGTCTTTCCGACCCCGCCCTTCTGGTTGGCCACGGTGAAAACGCGGCGTCGCGCTGGCTTGGGGAGTTGACCTGCCGCCGTGTGCAGGACCCGCATCGCGCGCTCGGCGGCCGCACCGATCGGGGTGTCGGCATCGGCGCTCGGCGACCATGTTTCACGTGAAACGGCGCCGGGGCCCTCCCCTTTGGGGGGTTGGATCATGGTCCTCTCCTTTCCGATGCACGAGACCGCCCGCGCGCCGGCGGGGTCGACTCACCCCGTAAAGCGCACACGACGGTGGTCGGTGGGCTCAGATAACTCGTCCCACATCTCACCACCTCGACCTCGGCAATACCTAACCGCTTCATCGCCGCCTGGTGTTCGACCACCTCGGCCTCGGCCCGATCGCCCTTCAATGCCAGCATCCGGCCGCCCGGCCGTATCAGTGGTACGCACCATCGGGTGAGCTTCTCCAGGTCCGCCACCGCCCGCGACACCACGACATCGGCACCACCGATCTCGTTGCGAATGCCCTTCTCCTCGGCGCGTCCGCGCACCACTACCACCGTCACGCCGAGTTCGCCGACCGCCTCGATCAGGAAGTCGGTCCGTCGCAGCATCGGTTCGAGCAGGGTGACCGACAGGTCCGGGCGGGCGATCGCCAACGGCAGGCCGGGCAGGCCGGCTCCGCTGCCGACGTCGATCACCCGGGCACCCGGTTCCACCAACTCCGCCACCGCAGCGCTGTTGAGGATGTGGCGCTCCCAGAGGCGGTCGACTTCGCGGGGGCCGATCAGGCCACGTTCCACGCGGACGTCGGCGAGAAGGTCCGCGTACCGGCGGGCGATATCCAGGCGTTCGCCGAAGACTTCAGCGGCGATGTCCGGCGCATCGGGCGCGGGTTGTTTCACGTGAAACATCCCTTCGCCGATGCCAGAACTACACGGATGTAACTAATCCTTGAGGACCACGACGCGGCGCGACGGCTCCACGCCCTCGCTCTCGCTGTGGACGCCATCGACGCCGGCCACGGCGTCGTGCACGATCTTCCGCTCGAACGGCGTCATCGGCGCCAACTCCTCGCGCTCGCCGTTCTCCAGGACCCGCCGGGCAACCTTCTCCCCCAGCGCCGAGAGTTCGTCGCGGCGCCGGCGCCGCCAGCTGGCCACGTCGAGCATCAGCCGGCTGCGCTCGCCGGTCTTTTGCAGAACTGCAAGGCGGGTGAGTTCCTGGAGTGCGTCGAGCACCTCGCCCCGGCGGCCCACCAGTTTGGTCAGATCATCGCCGCCGTCAATGCTGACCACGGCCCGATCGCCTTCCACATCGAGATCGATGTCGCCGTCGAAGTCCAACAGGTCCAGCAACTCCTCGAGGTAGTCGCCGGCGATCTCGCCCTCGGCAACCAATCGCTCCTCGGTGTCTTTGCCCTTGCCGCCCCGAGCGGGTGTAGTGGCGGGGGGGCCGGCCTCCTCCCTCGCCCTCGCGTGGTTCCGGGGTTCTGTCTTGC
>JAHBAP020000591.1 GCA_018500005.2 Mycobacterium sp.
CTCCTGACCAGAGCGGCGCACCCGGGGACGATGACCGGACAGTCCGCATGCCGCAGGCCGGTTCGGGCCGAGCGCCCTGGGAGCGCGCACACGTCCCCAGCGAGCCGACCGGCACCCACAGCGAGGGTGTGGCGGCCGCCGAACCGAACGCCCAGGGCCCCGGCGACCCCACGGTCACCCCCGTCCCCCGCCGCAGCGTCGACGTGACCCCGGCCGGCGCGGACGTCACCGTCCCGATCGCCATCCCCGACGAGATCCCCGACTTGGGCGCGCTGGCGCGGGGCCGTGCGCAGATGGCCGACCGGGTCCCGCCGCCGAATGGGCCCATGCCGACGGCGCCGACCCACGCCGCCTCTCCCGGCGGCCCTCGTCGCCGCCGGGGCCTGCTGCTGGCCCGGGTTGCAGCCGCCCTGATCGCGGTAACCGCCCTGGCGATGACCGGTGCCGCCTGGCAGTGGCAGTCGGCGAAGAACAAACTGCTCAACACCATCGCGGCGCTGGACCCGAACTCCAGCGACATCCGTGACCCCAATGCCCAGTCCGGTGACGAGAACTTCCTCATCGTCGGAACCGACAGTCGCCTGGGCGCCAACGCCGAAGTCGGCGCCGGTGACACCAGCATCGTGGAGGGCGCCCGCGCCGACACCATCATGCTGGTGAACATCCCGGCCAGCAGGAAGCGGGTTGTTGCAGTCTCCTTCCCCCGCGACCTTGCTATCACCCCGATGAACTGCCAGGCCTGGGACCCCGCATCCGGCAAGTACGGCCCGGTCTACGACCAGAACACCGGCGAGTGGAGCGACAACGAACGCCCCACCACCACGAAGCTCAACTCCGCCTACTCCCTGGGTGGCCCCAAGTGCTTGGTGAAGGTGATCCAGAAGATCTCCGGCCTGGCCATCAACCGCTTCATGGCGGTGGACTTCACCGGCTTCGAGAGAATGGTCGACGCGGTCGGGGGGGTCGAGGTGTGCAGCACGACTCCCCTGGAGGACGCCGAACTCGGCACGGTCCTCGCGACGGCCGGCCGGCAGAAGATCGACGGGCGCACCGCGCTGAATTATGTGCGTGCCCGGTCGGTCTCCAGCGAGCACAACGGCGACTACGGCCGGATCAAACGCCAGCAGTTGTTCCTGTCCTCACTGCTGCGATCGATCATCTCCTCGGAAACCCTGTTCGACCTCGACAGCCTCGACGAGGTCGTCAACACCTTCATCGACGACAGCTACGTCGACAACGTCCAGACCCGTGACCTGGTTCGCCTCGGCCAGTCGCTGCAGGGCATCAACGCCGGCCGGATCACCTTCGTGACGATCCCCACCACCGGCCAAGCCGATGAGGAAGGCAACGAGGTCCCTCGTACCCAGGACGTACGGGCACTGTTCGACGCGATCATCGACGACGAACCGCTGCCCGGGGAGAACGACCTCAACGAAACCCTCAGTCCGCGAACCGAAACCACCACGACCAACTCCTCCGAGTCGGAGGACTCGGCGACATCCACTGGGACATCCACCGGGACGTCCACCGAGACGTCCGCCACCGAGGAGGCGACGGTGACGACGACCACCACCGAAGAGGTCAAGGCGGTGGCCGCCGACCCCCGCGACGTCACCGTCCAGGTAGCCAACGCAACCGACCGCACCGGTCTGGCCGAGGCGGCCACCGAGGAGTTCGACATGTACGGCTTCGGGGTCTGGGAGCCGGACTACTACTCCGACTGGAGCAGCGTCTCCCGGACCACGGTGTATTACTCGCTGGGCAACGAACAGGCCGCCGCCACGGTCGCGGCCACGTTGCCGGGCGCCCAGGTCGAACGGATCAGCGGCCTCGGCGAGGTGGTCCAGGTGGTTCTTGGCCCCGACTTCTCGATGGTCAGGTACCCGCAGGCCAGCGGTACCGCGCTGACCATGAGTGCAATCCACACCGGGGGAACCACCCCCACCCAACTCCCGTCGGATCTCACCGTGACCAACGGCGCCGACGTCCGGTGCGAGTAGTAGTTTCAACGGCCGTTCAGGTCCTCGCCCGATTCCGGTCGCCGATCCGACAGTACGATTAGCAGATGCGCACGGCCTACCACGAGCAGCTTGTCGCCCTGAACAGGCAACTGGCGGAGATGTGCCGGCTGGCCGGTGTCGCCATGGAGCGGGCGACTCAGGCACTGCTGCAGGCCGATCTGGTTCTCGCCGAACAGGTGATCGGCGACCACGAGCAGATCATCGCGTCCAGCGCCCGCGCCGAGGAGACCGCCTTCGTGTTGCTGGCTCTGCAGGCACCGGTGGCCGGGGATCTGCGGGCGATCGTCAGTTCCATCCAGATCGTCGCCGACGTCGAACGCATGGGCGCCTTGGCCCTACACGTAGCCAAGATCGCCCGCCGCCGTCACCCGCAGCACACCCTGCCCGAAGAGGTGAACGGATATTTCGCCGAAATGGGCCGGCTGGCAGTGGATCTGGCTGACAGCGCCCGCGACGTCCTGGTGTCACGGGATCCGGAGAAGGCCCGGGAGATCCGGGAAGACGACGACGCGATGGACGACCTGCACCGCCACCTGTTCACCGTGATGATGGACCGCGAGTGGCGCCACGGGGTCGCGGCCGCCGTCGACGTGACGCTGCTGGGCCGCTTCTACGAACGTTTCGCCGACCACGCCGTGGAGATCTCCCGACGGGTGATCTTCCAGGTGACCGGGCAACTGCCGGTCGACGACGAGACCGCGACGCTCTGACCAGCGCTACCCGAACCGGCCGGAGATGTAGTCCTCGGTCGCCTTCTGGGTGGGGTTGGAGAAGATCTTGCCGGTGTCGTCCATCTCGATCAGCCGACCCGGCTTGCCCGCCTCTTCGAGGTTGAGGAACGCCGTCTGATCGCTGACCCGGGCGGCCTGCTGCATGTTGTGCGTGACGATGACGATGGTGAAATCCCGCTTGAGTTCGGCGATGAGATCCTCGATCGCAAGCGTCGAGATCGGGTCCAAAGCAGAGCACGGCTCGTCCATCAACAGCACATCGGGTGCGACGGCGATCGCCCGCGCGATGCACAACCGCTGCTGCTGACCGCCGGACAGACCGCCGCCGGGCTTGTCGAGCCGATCCTTGACCTCGTTCCACAGATTGGCTCCCCGCAGCGAGCGCTCGGTGGTCTCCTCGAGCAGCTTGCGGTTGCGCACGCCCTGCAGCTTCAGGCCGGCGACCACGTTGTCGCGAATCGACATGGTGGGGAACGGGTTCGGACGCTGAAACACCATGCCGATGGTCTTGCGTACGCCGACCGGATCGACGCCGGGACCGTAAATGTCCTCGCCGTCGAGGAGTACCGAGCCTTCGACTCGTGCTCCCGGGATCACTTCATGCATGCGGTTGAGGGTGCGCAGCACGGTGGACTTGCCGCACCCGGAGGGACCGATGAAGGCCGTCACGCTGCGCGGCGGGATCGCCATGGTGACATCGGCGACGGCTTTGAACGAGCCGTAGTAGATGTTGAGATCTTTGAGGTCGAGCCTTTTTGCCATGGTGTGCGTCCTATACCTTTTTCGGGGAGAAGACCTTGGCGAGCAGACGAGCGCCGATGTTGAGCAGCGCGATCAGGACGATCAGCGTGAGCGCTGCGCCCCAAAGTCTTTCGGTGGGAACGGGATTGATACCGGCACCCGCCGACGTCTGGTCATACATCATTCCGGGCAGCGAGCCCATGAATCCGTCGAACATGTGGAAGTTCATCGCCTGGGAGTAGCCGACCAGGATCAGCAGCGGAGCGGTCTCGCCCATCACGCGCGCCAGGGCCAGCAGAATGCCGGTGACGATGCCGGACAGCGCGGTGGGGATGACGATGCGCAGAATGGTCTTCCATTTAGGCACGCCCAATGCGTAACTTGCTTCGCGGAGATCCATCGGGACGATCCGGAGCATTTCCTCAGTGGCACGCACGATCACCGGGATCATCAGCAGCACCAGGGCCAGCGACACCGCGAAGCCCGATCGGCCGAATCCGAGGGTGGCGACCCAGAGGGCGTAAACGAATAACGCGGCGACGATGGAGGGGACGCCGGTGAGGATGTCCACCATGAAGGTGGTAAGTCTGCCCAGTCGCGAGCCGCCGCCGTACTCGACGAGGTAGATGCCGACCAGCACTCCGATCGGGATGGAGATCGCCGCGCAGACCAGCGCCTGCAGCAGGGTACCCACAAGGGCGTGGTAGGCACCGCCGCCTGGCGCGAAGGCGGTCATTCCGGCCTGGGAATTCGTCCACCAGGTTGCGTCCAGCAGCACCCGGAAGCCCTTGCTGACAACCGAATACAAAACCCAGACCAGCGGAACCACCGCGATGGCGACCGACAGGGTGACCAGTGCGGTCGCCAGTCCGTTGGTCAGTCGGCGGCGCCTGCTGACCGGGGCGAAGGTCGGCGACTTAGCGGACGTGTCGAGTGCCGTGGATTCGAGCACCGCGGACATCAGGCCGCCTTCCTGGCCACCGCGGCGCGGGCGGCCGAGTTGACAACGAAGGTCAGCAGGAACAGCACCAGGCCGGCGGCGATATAGGCGCCGGCCTTGTACTGATCGTTGAATTCCGCTGCGGCAGCGGCGATCTTGCTGGCGAAGGTGTAGCCGCCGTCGAACAGCGACCACCCGAACGCCTTCTGGGTGCCCCGCAGGATGATCAACAGGGCGATGGTCTCGCCCAGGGCGCGGCCCAGGCCGAGCATGGCCCCGCTGACGTAACCCGACATGCCGAAGGGCAGCACGGTGGTTTTCACCACCTCCCACCTGGTGGCCCCCAATGCAAGCGCCGCCTCGATCTGGCCCTTCGGCGTCTGGGCGAACACTTCGCGGGTCACCGCGGTGATGATCGGCAGGATCATCACCGCCAGCACGATGCCCGCCGTGAAAACCGTTCCGCCACCGGACACCGAGGCATTGCCGGTGGAGAAAAGGAAGATCCAGCCCAGATGCTCGTTGAGCCACACGGCGAGCGGTTTGATCACCGGCGCAAGGACATACAGGCCCCACACCCCGTAGATGATCGAGGGGACGGCGGCCAGCAGATCGACGGTGTAGGCCAGGGGGCCGGCCACCCGACGCGGTGCGTACTGGGTGAGGAAGATCGCGATGCCCAGGGCGATCGGCATCGCCAGCAGCAGCGCGAACAGCGACACGAACACCGTCACCTGCAGCATGTCGAATATGCCGAACTTCATGTTCGCGGTATCGGTGGTGACCCAATTTCCGCCGTAGGAAAGGAAATTGGCGTCGTTGCGGCTCAGCGCGGGGATCGCCCGCCAAACCAGGAATAGTCCGATCGCGGCGATCAGGGCGATGACGAGCAGCCCGGCGCCCTCCGCGAACGCCCGGAAGACCCGGTCACCGACCCGTCCCCGTCCTCGACCGGACGGGTCGGTGGGTATGGCCGGGCTCTCGGGGAACGGTGCAGCGACGACCGCGGCCGATCCGGCGTCAACCGGATCGGGCAGATCGTCGTTCACCGCCATACCGTCACCGATATTGCGTTCGATCGTCACCGCTGTCGGTCCCGGTCACTGGATGGCATTGACGGCGGTCAGAAGTCGCTGCTTGAACGCATCCGGAAGTGGGATGTAACCGGCCGCAGACAGGCCGGCCTGGCCGTCGTTGGCCGCAACGGTCAGGAAGGACTTCACCGCGGCGGCGGTGTCGGCGGGGTATCCCTTGGAGCAGACGATCTCGTAGGTGGCCAGGACCAGTGGATAGGCGCCTGCTGTCGTGGTGCCGTAGATCGAGTTCAGATCCAGGGCAAGGTCATTGCCCTCCGCGACGAACTTAGCTCCCTCGATTGCCTTGCCGGCAGAGTCGTCGGTGAGTTCGACTGCCCCCGAACCGGTGTCGATCTGAGCCATCGGCAGACCGGCCTGGGTGACGAAGCCCTTCTCTACGTATCCGATGGCACCCGCGGTGGCCTGCACGGCCTGTACGACGCCGGCGGACTTCTGCGCCCCCTCACCTGCACCGCCCTGGAATTCCTTACCGGCCCCCTTGGTCCAAGTCGCCGGGGCGGCGGTGGACAGGTACTTCTGGAAGTTGTCGGTGGTGCCGGAGGAGTCAGACCGGTAGATCGGGACGATCTTGGTATCGGGCAGCGTCACCCCCGCGTTGAGCGCGGCGATGGCCGGGTCGTTCCAGGCGCTGATCGCACCGGCGAAGATCTTGGCCAGCACGTCGGCGTTTAGGACGACCTTGTCCACCCCGGGCAGGTTGTAGGCCAGCGCGACGGGGCCGAACACCAGTGGCAGGTTCCAGGCCGGGTTGCCCCCGCATCGCTTGGCGGCTTCGACGGGCTGATCCTTGGACAGCGGCGAATCGGACCCGGCGAAGTCGACCTGGTTGGCGATGAACTGGTTGACGCCCGCGCCGGATCCGGTGGGGTTGTAGGCAAGATTCTTGCCGGGGCACTTCTGTCCCCATACCTGGTTGAACACCGCGATCGCGTTCTGCTGGGCCGTCGAGCCCTCCGCGCTGAGCGAGCTTTTGCCGCCGCAGTCCGACGCAGCCGACGAACTGCCGGTCGCCCCGGTGGATGGCGCGGCCGCATTGTTATCGCTGCCGCACGCGGTCAGGGCGGCGATCATTGCCGCCGATGCGGCAATACCGAGTGCCTTGCCGGACATGGTCCCCGAAATAGTCACTGTGCCTGCTTCCTCTTCGCGTCTTTGCTCTACAGGCGCAAGCTATGTGCGGAGGGTGGCCGGTTCGGAGATGGCCGGTGAACGTGGCGTGAACAGCAGTCGGTCAGCCGGCTACGTAGCCGGTATCGATGCTGCACCTGCGGAAACCGAGCGACTCATAGGTCGTGATTGCCGCCACATTGTCCGATTCGACGTAGAGCATCACCTCGGATTCGGCACCAAGTCGTTCGGCGAGATACTCGAGGCCGCGCAACGTCAGGGTCCGGCCGAGTCCGCGGCCCTGAGCGCCGGGATCGACTCCGAGCACATATACCTCCCCCACGACCTCGCCCAACATGTCGTCGTGCACTTTGGTCCAGTGGAACCCGCACAACGTGCCGGTGTCGTCATCGAAGGCGAGGAATAACCCAGCCGGGTCGAACCACGGTGCGGAGATCCGGTCGGCGATGTCCCGGTCGGTCCAGCCGCCCTGCTCCGGGTGCCAGGAGAACGCCGCATTGTTGACCCGCAGCAATTCGGCGTCGGCTCCACTGTGGTATCTGGAAATACTGTGGTAAGACTTGATCGAAACACCCTGCGGCACAGCTGCTCTCGGGATTTCACTTAGCGGGCGTCGCATCTGGATCAGCTCACGGGCGGCCCGCAGATGCAGCGTGGCCGCCATCGCCTTCGCTGCCGGCAGGGTGCCGTGCGCCCAGAATCGCACGGAATCACCGCCGCGCTCCAGTGCTGCGGTAACCAACGACGCACCGACACCGCGGCGACGAAAAGCGGGGTGCACCGCCAGTTCGGCGGTGCCGTCCGGGGCCAGGTTCAGGTAGCCGGTCAGAACGCCGTGCTCGTCGGGGACGAGCAAATGTTCGGCACGCGCACCGTCGAGATTGCGCAGCACCTGTTCACCGACCGGGGCCACCCCGTCGGCCCGTTCGACGTCGGTGAGAAGCGCTCGGACAACGTCCCGTTCAGCCGGCGACAGGCTCGGGCGCCACCGGTGTGCGGTCACTGACCGGACAGCGATGCCGACACGGTGTCGACCTGCACATCGTCGGCGTCGATCGACTCACCGTCCGCGGCGGCGCGGCCGCGCGCCGGACGGACGGCTTTGTAACCGACATTGCGCACCGTCCCGATCAGCGCCTCGTACTCCGGGCCGAGCTTTGCCCGCAACCGCCGGACGTGGACGTCCACCGTGCGGGTGCCGCCGAAGAAGTCATAGCCCCAGACCTCCTGCAGCAGTTGGGCGCGGGTGAACACCCGGCCGGCGTGCTGGGCGAGGTATTTCAGGAGTTCGAATTCCTTGTACGTCAGGTCCAGCGGCCGGCCCCGCAACCGGGCGGTGTAGGTGCCCTCGTCGATGGTCAGTTCCCCGAGGCTGACCGTACCGGCGCTTTCCTGGTCGCTGAGTCCGCCGCAGCGGCCGATCAGCAGACGTAACCGGGCGTCGATCTCGGCAGGCCCGGTACCCGGGAGCAGGATCTCGTCGATCCCCCATCCGACGTTGACGGCCACCAGGCCGCCCTCGTTGACCACTGCCACGACCGGCACCGACGCACCGGTGGTGCCCAGCAGCCGGCACAGTCCCCGCGCGGCAGCCAAATCCGCGCGCGCATCCACGATGGCGATGTCGGCCGACCCGGCTTCCAACAGCGATGCCACCTCCATCGGCGCCGGGCGCACGGTGTGCGCCAACAACGCCAACGAGGGCAGCACCGACTCCGGGTCGGGGTCGGCGGTGAGCAGTAGCAGGTCCAACAAACTCTCCTGGTTTGCTGCCACTCTAACCCGCGACCTGCTGTTTAGCCGATTTGGGCGACTCGGCAGCGCAGTAGGCCAGAATGTGCGGGTGCGGAAACTGATCGCGACCGCGGGTATCTCCGCGTTGATCCTCGGACTCGGAGCGGTGGGCGCCGATACCGGGGCGGCGATCTACGCCGAATACCAGTTGTCCCGCCATGTGCGCAGCGCAGCGGGCCTGACGTTCGATCCTTGGGTCGCCATCCTGGGCTTCCCGTTCATCCCCCAGGCACTCCGGCACCGCTACAGCGAGTTGGAGATCAAAGCCGCGGGGGCCGAACACCCCGTGGTGGGCAGCGTCACGCTGGAAGCAACCATGCACGACATCGGACTGGCCGACGCTTCCTGGCTCATGCGACCCGACGCCGATCTGCCTATGAGCAAGTTGGAAAGCCGGATCATCATCGACTCCCGGCACGTCGGCGCGTTCATCGGGATCAAGGATCTCGACGTCCAGGCCCCTGCCAACGAGACCGACGACGCCACCGGCGGCACCACCGAGTCGGGCATTTCCGCCAGCAAGGGACTGGTCTTCTCCGGCACACCGACCAAGGCGGGATTCGACAAGAGGGTCAGCGTGACCGTGGACCTGTCCATCGCGGGCCCCGACAAGACCACGCTGGTGGTCACCCCCACCGCGGTGGTGACCGGGCCGAACACCGCCGATCAGGAGGTGCCCGACGACAAGCGGGCCGCCGTCCTCGGGGCGTTCGGGACCACGATTCCCGGTCAGCGGCTGCCGTTCGGACTGACACCGACCTCCGAGGGGGCCCGCGGTTCGGACATCATCATCGAGGGCATCACCGAGGATGTCACAGTGCGCCTGAACGGATTTCGGCAGTGAGAGTCCCCCGATGAGTGCGATAGTCACGGCCGCGGCCGCCATCGCGGCGGCGCTTGGCCTGGCCGGAGTTGCGGGTGCGGTGCACAATCGCCGAACCGGAACGCTGCGCGACACCGAGCACCCCGAAGACCTCGATACCGCCGATCTGGGCCTGGCGAGCACGGGGCCGACGATCGTGCACTTCACCGCCGTGTGGTGCGGCCCGTGTGCCGCGGTTCGCCGGGTGATCAAGGCGGTGTGTTCGGACCTTCCCGAGGTGACCCACGTGGAGATCGACATGGACGAGAATCCCGCTGCCGCGCGGAAACTATCGGTGCTGTCGCTGCCGACGACGTTCATCTTCGACGCTGACGGCCGCCAGCTGTTCCGGTCGGCCGGGGTGCCCAAGGCCGCCGACCTCAAAGCCGCCCTCGAGCCCCTCTTGGGCTGAACAGTTGACCTGACGCCCCCTGCCATGGGTAACATGGCAGGCGTGTCAGCCCGCCTTGAGCAGATGCTCACCAAGCGCCGCGCAGTTGATCTGTGCCGCGTCGCGGGTTGTTGCTGTTGTTGCTGTAGCTGCTGAGTAGCCGCGACCACCCCTCGTTCGCTGTCGTTCGTCGCGACTGCTCTGCGCAGAACCCCAGGTCTGCCCCCTCAGCCATGCCAGCAACAGGAGTTCATCCAATGTCGATCACCATCACCCAGCCCACCGTGGATCAGGTCGATGTGCGAGGTCCCCGCTTCGCCGCCTGGGTCACCACCGCGGTCCTCATCGCCGCCCTGCTGGCCTCCGCGGTCAGCACCCCCCTGGCTGCGGCGATCCTCGGTGCGCAAGCCGTTGTATTCGCGATAGGCGCCCTGCGCGGCCCGCGCCGCCACCCCTACGGC
>JAHBAP020000420.1 GCA_018500005.2 Mycobacterium sp.
GTCTTGGCGAGGGCGCGGACGGCCACTGCCTGGGGACCACCGCGACTGGCGGCCTCGACCGCGGCATCGAGGATGGCCGCGCGCAGTGCGCCGTGGTGGTAAGGGTGTGCGGTCACCCGGCCGATTCTGCCACGGATGTTGACAATGTTCACATATTCTTGCCACTATGTGAACAACGTTCACATTGAAGGAGGTCAAATCATGGCAACAGTGCTGCGGGGACGGCGAACATCGGATCTTGGGGACCGCGAGTCGGTGGTGGTCTTCCTCATCGGCATGCGCATCAACCGATGGGGGGAGTTCTGGCGCTGGTTGCCGGTCTTCGCGGCGATGCCGCGGATGGTTTCGGAGTTGGCGAAGGACCCCTCGCGAGGACTGCTCGGCCGACCGCGGACGTTCCTGTCGGGTCGGGTAGTCATGCTGGTGCAGTACTGGTCCTCGTTCGAGGCCCTTGAGCGTTACGCACGGGACCCGCAATCGGCCCATCTGCCGGCCTGGCGTGAATTCAACCGCCGGATCCGGGACAACGGTTCGGTCGGAATCTTCCACGAGACCTACCGGGTGGCAGCCGCCGACGCCGAGACGGTGTACGCCAACATGCCCGGATTCGGCCTCGCCGGTGCCACGGTCGCCGTTCCGCTCAGTCGGGGGAACCAGACCGCTGCCGCCCGACTGGCCGTCCGTCCCGATGACAGGGCCCCGGTCGAGGCCTACTAGCGGGAGGCGAGCGCCGGTTCGCCCGCGTGAAAGCCATGGATCGACGAGGCGCCGCGCCCGTCCTGGCGGTCGGAGTGTCGGCCGAGGATAGCCTTGTCTGATGAGCACAGTCGAGGTCTTCGCCGACGTTCTTTGCCCGTTCACCCACGTCGGGTTGCACACGCTGATCGACCGGCGGACCGAGCGCGGCCTCGCGACGCCCCGCCTGCTGATCCGTGCCTGGCCCCTGGAACTCATCAACGGCAAACCACTCGACGCCCAACACGTCGCCGCCGAGATCTCGGCGCTGCGCGAATCGGTGCGCCCCGACCTGTTCGCCGGGTTCTCGGTGGACAACTTCCCGAAGAGCTCAATGCCCGCATTCGCCTTGGCCGGTGCCGCCGAACAGGCCGGCGACCCGGCGCTCAGCGAGGCCGTCGGGATGGCCTTGCGGGACGCGCTCTTCGAGCAGGGACTCGATATCGGCGATCCGGAGGTGGTTGCGACCCTGGCGGCCCGATTCGGACTTCAACCCTTGGACCCCGAGGCGGCCGAGGCCGCGGTGCGGGCTGACTGGGATGAGGGCAAGCGGCGCGGCGTCGTCGGTTCGCCGCACTTCTTCACCGCCGCCGGCGGCAACTGGTTCTGCCCTGCGCTAGCAATCAGTCGCGACGACGTGGGCAATTTCATCGTGGCATGGAAAGAGGGCAGTGCCACCTTCGTGGACAGCGTCTTCGCATGACGCCGTCGCACGACGAGCTTCGTCGCTGGCGAAAACACCTGGCGAATGAGCGCGCCGAAGCGGCCGTGTACCGCGACCTCGCGCTCAAGCACGAGGGTGAGGAACGCGAAATCCTGGCCTCGATCGCCGCCGCCGAAGAGCGTCACGAGCAGCACTGGCTCACCCTGCTCGGCGATCAGGTGGGCCAGTCGGTGCGGGCCGATTTGGGCACCCGCACCCTTGCCTTCATGGCCCGCCACTTCGGCTCGGTGTTCGTGCTGGCTCTGGTGCAGCGGTTCGAGGCTCGTGCCAGCTACGACGACGATGCCGACGCCACTCCCACGATGGCCGCCGACGAGCAGATCCACGAGGAGGTCATCCGGGCGCTGGCCGCCCGTGGCCGGGATCGACTGTCGGGCAGTTTCCGGGCCGCGGTGTTCGGGGCCAACGACGGCTTGGTGAGCAACCTGGCGTTGATCCTCGGTGTCGCGGCCAGTGGCGTGGACAACCACACGGTCCTGGTGACCGGCCTGGCGGGCCTGCTTGCCGGAGCGTTGTCGATGGGTGCGGGGGAGTACGTGTCGGTCAGCTCCCAGCGCGAACTGCTGGAAGCTTCGGCCCCCAGTCCCAACGTCGGCACCGCACTGACCCAGTTGGACGTCGACGCCAACGAACTCGAATTGGTCTACCGTGCCCGTGGCATGAGCGCCGAGGAGGCGAAGGCGCACGCCGACAAGGTGCTTCGGGAGGTGGGTCCGGCCGGGCACTCGACCGCTCAACGCGGCGTGGAGCGGCACGAAGCGATCGGTACCGGACTCGGTGCGGCGGTGTCGAGTTTCCTGTTCTTCGCCACCGGCGCCCTGATTCCGGTGCTGCCCTACCTATTCGGCGTCGAGGGCCGGGCCGCGATGGTCGCCGCCGCGGTCCTGGTCGGCATCGCACTGCTCGCCACGGGCGTGATCGTCGGATTGCTGTCCGGAGCGCCGCCGCTGCGACGGGCCTTGCGGCAGTTGATGATCGGCTACGGCGCGGCGGCAGTCACCTACGTGCTGGGCCTGCTGGTCGGCGGGGGCTTGGGCTAAGAGCTCAAGCGCCCATTACTTTTTCACCGTCGAGATCTTCAGCGGCATGTAGGCCGGGCACACGCCCAGGAACCCGGTGAGCAGGAAGATCGCGGCGACGATGCCGAGAATCAGTGCGAGCGTCCCGGAAATCACGTGCGTGAGATATAGCGCCAGTATGACCACCGCCACTGCGATGCGAATCCCGCGGTCCGCGGAACCCATGTTCTTGATCATCTCCGTCACGTCCTTTCACTGGGGATGGGTGGCCAGATAGTCACCCACTGGAATCCGTTGGGATTCGGCGTATCCGATCGGCAGCAGAACGTCACCGGCCGTTGTGTAGTAGTACACCTCCCAGCGGTGATAGGCGCCGAATGCCGCAGGGTCGGCAGCCATGATGGCCGCGTAGTCGGTGACCGCGTTGACGTACTCGTCGGCATGGTTATAGGCGAAAATGGCGCGACCGGGACTGCTCGCGAATCCACTGGCGGCCAGGTACCGCCCAGCCCCCATGATCGCGTCGCGCGGCGAATTCACGTCGGTCCCGTCGCCGTAGGCGGCCCAGGTTTCCGGCATGAACTGCATCGGACCCTGCGCCCCGGCCGTACTGAGTCCGGCGATGCTGCCGAACTTGGTCTCGATGAGGTTGATCGCGGCGAGGTAGTTCCAGCCCACCCCGGTGGCGGCCTCGGCCTCCCGGTAGAAGCCGAGAAGGTCACCGGCCGGGGCGGACGGGATGATGCGCCAGGCCGGCAGGGTGTCGCGGACCGGCGACATCGCGGTCAGCTGGCGTCGGGCGTTGATATTGCGGTCATAGATCATCCGCAACGATTCCGGGATCAGCGGCCGGATGATGGGATCCCACTGCGGGTGGCGCCCGATGGCGCGGTAGGCGACCTGCTGGCGGCGCGCCGCGGCCACCAGTTCCGGTTCGGGTGTGGACGGATCGCGCAGCGCCTGCTCGTCGGCGACCAGGTCGGCACCGATCTGAGCGGGATCGGACGCGAGTTTCGGCTGGGCGCCGGCGGGCGCCGACGGGGCGGTGGTGTCCATTTTGGTGACGGTGGCCCCGGTCGGGCCGGCGGGCGCAGAGACGGTTCCTGAGACAGGTCCGGAGAGAGGCGCAGGGGCCTGAGCACAGCCGGCCAGGGCGAGGCCGAGCACAGCGAGCATGCAGGGCAGAGATGTAGCTGATCGCCGCCGCACTGGAGAACCCCATTTCCTCGGCCCGCTTGTGCAAGTGAATGTAACGCGTGCCAACCCGCACGATCGGTTGCTGTGCAGTAGTGTCATGAACGCAAAATCAACCGTCGGCCAGCCTCGGTCGCCGGTTGGGCCAGCCAACGGCTCCGACGCATCGGTGTTACGTTGGCGAAAATTCAATGACGAGAACGATGAGAGGGAATGGCATGGCCAACACCCGTTTGATTTCGGCGATCGCGGCCGCGGGCTTCATCGCCGCGGCGGTCCCGGCGGGAGTCGCATGGGCCGGCGGTCCGAGCGGCACCGTCGAGGACACCAACATCTCGGTGGCAGTCGGGACCGGAGCCTTCGTGGGTGAGCTTGACGGCTTCACCGGGACCGGCGCCACCAATGAGGAGGCCTCGGCTTCTGTGCTGGCGCAGTGCAACGCCGCAGGCGGTGTTGACTGCTCGGTCGACGAGGTCACCAACGACAACCTGTGCATCGTGTCGGTTGCCGACGACGTGAGCGACGTCGTCGCCGGCGGTGCGGGACCGACTGTCGAGGCCGCCGTGGCCGACGCCTTTGCGCGGGCGGCGGGCAACAACACGCCGCTGTCTCCGACCTCCCCCGTTGTCGTCTCGGCCTGCCCCTAATCCACAGCCCGTCATTCAGAGCCCGAAAGGCGAAAGAATCATGACTCTTCGCAGCAAGACAGCACTCACGCTCGCCGGTCTGGCAGTGGCCGCGGGCCTGGCGGCCCCGGCGGCGGTCGCTCGCCCGACCTGCCAGAGCACCGACTTCAAGACGATTTGCCAGACCAATGGCAGCGTGTCGATCAAGGCCCGGCCGGGAACTGTGGCGCCTCCTGGCAACA
>JAHBAP020000596.1 GCA_018500005.2 Mycobacterium sp.
AGATGTGTATAAGAGACAGCCCCCACCCTGCCCACATGGCCGGCAAAGGTGGCGGAAGGCTTCACGCTTGGCGGACTCGCGGAAGTCATGGCAACACTCCTGATCAGGACCGGAACAGAACGCTGGTTGCAGCGAAAACATCCTCTACCAACCAACTTGAGACTTCGCGCATTTGCGCCCATCGTGCCGAAAATCCTGGGACGCGGCGCACGTGGGTGGGATCCGAATCTCCCTGTGGGGCTTGGTCAGATTTATCGGCGCGCGTTGGCCACGGCAGTCACTCGGACGGCTTCACCATCGTGAAGTCGGCGAAGTCGAACCCCGGCACCACGACGCAACTCACCAGCGTCGGTTCGGGATCGCGCGGCCGGGCACGCTGCCAGTGACCCGGCGGCACGACCAACTGCGGGTGCTCGCCGGCACTGATGTCGGGCCCGAGAACATGGGCTGTCGCGCTGTCGATCTCGGGGCCGAACTCAACGATCAGCGGGCTGCCGCGGTGGTAGAACCACAGTTCGGCGCTGCGAACTGCATGCCAGGCCGACTGCTGATCGGACATCAGGACGAAGATGATCGACGTCCCCGCGCTTCGGGCTCCGGTGTAATCGGCGGGTAGGACCGACTGGTCCAACGACAGCTCACTGCGCCAGGTCTCGCGGAACCAGCCGCCCTCGGGGTGCGGCAGTAGGTCAAGTCGGCGAACCCACTCCGGCAGCTCAGTCACGAGCATTCACATTAGAGCCGACTGGGCCAGTTCACCCTCAGGACACCGTGACGTGAACGTGGTTGAAGTGGTCGGGTACCCGCCACAACGTGTAAGAGACACCGAACCGGCCAGCCTGGTTTTGAACGTCGGCGTTGATGGCGTCGCCCAAACCCATATCGGCGCCGATCATGATGTCGATGGCACGGCCGCTGGGATGGTCCGGAAGCGGATCCGACCGCACGCCACCGATGGACTGGACACCGGGATAGGTGTTGATGACGTAAGCCGCCAGGGCCCTCGCGTTGGGGACCAGACCGCCCATCCCGACCGTCGGGACTGGACCTCCGGAGAATGCGGCCTGCTGAGCAGCGGGTGAAACGGCGTCAAAACCCATACGTTGCAATTCATCTCGCACGGCGGCGGCGATCGTCAGTTCGCCCGCCGCGGGGTTCCCGACATCATCGCGGATGGTCGACTGCGCCCTGGGGGTGTTGAACCCGTCGAAGCCGCCGCCTTGTTTCTTCTCCACACGGGCCGCATTCGGTGCCGAGGTGCCGGCTTGCCGGCGCGACTGGTTCCGGTCGGAGCCCTGGCCGTCCCCCCGGTCAGCGTGAGCAACCCCGCCGGCCACGATGCTCAGCACCGTGAATCCGGCAACGATGCCCGCGAATGTCGGGGAGAACTTCACGGCTGCGCATCCTTCGTCCGGGTCGGGCTTACGACTCGGCATCAAATCACACGTTTGCTGCGATGGGTCGGATTCGCGAGTTCACGCCGTCGGGACCGCTGGGGACCGCGCCGTTGTCGCGCTGTTGTAGCCCGAGATTTTCGTTCCAGCGGGCACCGTTCCGTGTCCGGTCATCGGCCCGGTCTAGATCCAGGACCCTGTGTAGCCGTTGTTGTAGTCGGAGCCGATGCACGCGCCGGAGACGGCGACTGTGGGCCCGACGTTGATCTGGGCCAGAAGACTGGCGACCGACGCTCCGGGCACGGCGACAGCGGACGCCGAGTTCGGACCGAACTGCACTTCTGATGTAAGACTTGTCAACATGGCCACGGCTTCCTATCACCACGGCAACCTGCGGCAGGCGCTGTTGGAACACGCTGTGGGGTTGGCACGGGCGGGCGGACCGGATGCCGTCGTGTTGCGCGATGTGCAGCGCGCCGCCGGGGTGAGCAACTCGGCCGCCTACCGGCACTACGCCGACCGGCAGGCGCTGCTGACCGCGGTGCAGATCTACGGGATGACGCTGCTGGGCGAAGCGATGCAGGAGGCGCTGGCCGAAGTCTCCAACCGAGGGCCGCGCGACCGGCGCGCACTGGCCAGATTCCGGGCAACCGGCCAGGCCTATGTTGATTTCGCGCTGGCCGAACCCGGCTTGTTCCGCACCGCCTTCGCCCCCGCCGGGGTGCAGCACACCGACGAAAGCGTTGCGCCCGAACGTCATCCGTTCATGATCCTCAGCGGTTGCATCGACGACCTCGTCGCCACGGGTGCCCTCACGCCCAGCCGGCGCGACGGACTCGACGAGGCCGCCTGGGCGGCCGTGCACGGCCTGGCCGTCTTGTATCTGGACGGCCCACTTGCCCACGCGGACACCGATCGCAAGCAACTGATCACCGACCGCCTGCTCGACGTTATGCAGAACGGCCTGCGCTAACCCGTCTATGTTGACAGCGTTAACTTCTGCTGCCATGCTTGCCGATGTTACTGCCGTCAACATCAGGAGCGCCGATGTCCATCGAAGCCGCCGCCCGTCCGCTTTCCCATGCCGCGCCGCCGCGGCGACGCATTCATCCCATCGCCGTTCTGACGGTCGTCCTGGTCGCCTCGCTGGCCATCAACGTGGAGACGACGATCGTCAACGTCGCCCTGCCCACCCTCAACGCAGAACTCGGAGCCTCGACCCGCGGACTGCAGTGGATCGTCGACGCCTACAACCTCGCGTTCGCGGCCCTGGTGCTGGCCGGCGGCACGATCGGTGACAAGTTCGGCCGGCGCGGCACACTGATCGTCGGCCTGATTCTCCTGGCGGTGACCAGCGTCGGAGCGGCCTTCTGCACCACCACCGGCTCGCTCATCGGCTGGCGGCTGGTCATGGGTGTCGCCGCGGCGCTGATCTACCCCACGACCCTGGCCATCATCACCGACACCTTCCGGGATCCCAAGCAGCGGGCCGCGGCGATCGGTGTCTGGGGTGCCGTCACCGGCCTCGGCGTGGCGATCGGTCCGATCCTCGGCGGAGCACTGCTGGAGTCGTTCTGGTGGGGCAGCCTGTTTTTGGCGCTCGTTCCCATCGCGCTGATCGCCGCGGTCGCCGCGCCCGTGTTCATCCCGGCTTCCTCGCGCGACCGCAACTCACGCCTTGATCGCGGGGGTCTGCTGCTCTCTGTCGTGATGCTCGGCGCGCTGGTCTACACGATCATCGAGGCGCCGGAGCGGGGATGGGCCTCGCCGGTGACCCTCGCCGGGTTCGGCTTGGCTCTGGCCGCCTTCATCGGCTTCGTCGTGTGGGAGCGCCGCCAGACCGATCCGCTCATCGACGTCACGCTGTTCACCAACCTGCGGTTCAGCGCGGCCAGCGGGGCGGTGACCGTCGCGTTCTTCGCGCTCTTCGGCTTCATCTTCCTGATCATCCAATTCATGCAGATGCTGCAGGGATGGGGACCGCTGGAGACCGGCGTGCGCATCCTGCCGGTGGCCCTGTCGATCGCCGTCGGTTCGGTCCTGGGCACCCAGCTCGCCGTCAGCCGGATCGGCACCAAAGCCATCGTGTTCCTCGGCCTGGTCATGATGGCGGCCTCATTCGCCTGGATCAGCACGATCGACCTGTCGGTGGATTACTCGATCATCGCGGCGCAGATGGTCCTGCTCGGTGGCGGGCTCGGCCTGACCACCGCACCGGCCACCGACTCGATCATGGGCGTTGTCCGCCCCGAGCAGGCCGGGGCCGGCTCCGCGGTCAACGACGCCACCCGCCAGATCGGCGGCACCCTCGGTGTCGCCGTCATCGGCAGCGTCTTCTCCACGCTCTACATCCGTCAGCTCACCGACAGCCCTGTGCTGCAAGCACTTCCGGAGCAGGCGCGTTCGATCGCCGAGGAGGGCCTGGCGCAGGGCCTGGCGGTCGCGGCCCAGTCCCCCGGCCCGGTCGCCGGCCTGGTCCGCTCGACGGTCCACGACGCCTTCCTGTCAGGGATGAGCGCCGGGTGCCTGACCGCGGCCGGTGTCTGCCTCGCCGGGGCGTTTTTCGTGCTGGCGGTCCTGCCGTCGCATCCGGTAGGTGAGAAGGCATGACCAAGAACTACGGACCGTGGGCGGTCATCACCGGCGCCAGCGACGGGATCGGCCGGGCGATCGCGGGCAGGGCGGCGGCCGAGGGGATCAATGTCGCCCTGGTCGCCCGAAGTGAGAGCAAGCTGCGCGAGCTCGCCGTCGAACTCCAGCGGACCGGCGGGGTGGAGACCCGCGTCATCGCGGTGGATCTCGGCAAGTCCGCCAGTGTCACAACGCTTCTCGATGCGGTGGCGGACCTCGACGTCGG
The DNA here is from genome assembly GCA_018500005.2 of Mycobacterium sp. GTDB lineage: Bacteria > Actinomycetota > Actinomycetes > Mycobacteriales > Mycobacteriaceae > Mycobacterium. The sequence continues at coordinate 4,252 of JAHBAP020000596.1, forward strand.
CCTGGCTCTGTCTCTTATACACATCT
>JAHBAP020000093.1 GCA_018500005.2 Mycobacterium sp.
GGGGGTGGGCTGGTGCAGCATGGTGATACTGGCGCCGCGCAACCACAGTGCCTGGGCGGTCGGGGCGATCTCCACCGGAGCGCCGGCCAGCACACCGACGGCGTCACCGGGTCCGACACCGGCGGCAGCCAAGCCGCCGGCGATGCGCCGCGCACGCTCGTGCACTTCGCGCCAGGTGTGCCGCACAGGTTCGATCGGCTCGCCGGTGACCATGCCCTTACTGCTGGTCAGGGCACTGCGAACCATCTTGTCCGTGAATCTGCTCACGATGACCTCCTCGGCATCCGGCGCAGCCCCTGCTTGAACCTGGGCGACAGCCGGTCTCCATGCTCCGCCGGTCGGGGCTCGTCACCCAGGCGGCGCGCCAGCAGATCTCCGGAGCTTTTCGGCGTCGCCGGAGATGATCTTAAACTCTCCTTAAGATCCTGGCCAATCTTTCCCCGGCATGTCACACCCCGGCTTTTGAAGTTGGCACCACCCGCGCCCCGTGCACCGGGCCGCTGGCCACCCGCACCGTCCGGCACACCCCCGCACCGGCAAGTTCGGCGCTGACCGCGACGGCCGCGTCGGCCGAGACGCACAGGAATGCACAGGTGGGTCCGGATCCCGAGACGATGCCTGCCAGTGCCCCGGCCTCGGTCCCGGCCCGCAGCGTCCGGCGCAGTTCGGGTTCCAGGCTCAGCGCGGCAGGTTGCAGGTCGTTGCCCAGCAGTGGAGCCAGTGCGTGCGGATCCCCGGCCGACAGCGCGGTCAGCAGTGACTCCGGGTCGCCAAGCCGGCGCGGGGATCCGGCGTCCCGCAACCGATCGATCTCGGCGTAGACCGAGCCCGCAGACAGTCCGCCCGCGCCGAAAGCCAAAACCCAATGGAAAGTGTTGCGCGCCAAAACCGTTGCCAATTCCTCGCCGCGTCCGGTGCCCAGAGCGGTTCCGCCGTGCAGAGCGAATGGCACGTCGCTACCGAGTTCGGCGGCCATCGCGTGCAGGTCGCGGCGCGGAACGCCGAGTTCCCACAAGGTGTTCATAGCGACCAGAACCGCGGCGGCATCGGCGCTGCCGCCGGCCATACCGCCGGCCACCGGAATGGACTTGTCGATGGTGATCTCCACATCGGGCGCCCGCCCGACGTGGTCGGCCATCAGTAACGCAGCCTGCCACGCCAGATTGCGCTCGTCGGCGGGCACTTCGTTGGCGCCTTCCCCGACCGTGGTCAGGGAGAGCAGATCCGCGGTCCGGACGGTGACGTCGTCATACAACGAGACGGCATGGAAGACGGTGGCCAGTTCGTGGTAGCCGTCTTCGCGAAGATCCCCGACGCCGAGGAAGAGATTGACCTTGCCGGGAGCCCGGACCGTCACGGACCCCGTCGGCACCCATTCCACAGCGGCACTGCCGTTACCTGGCACGCGTGCCAGGGTATCGGGTCAGTTGATGTCGGCCGACTCCGTGGCCGATGACGTCGTTCCCATGGTTCCGGAACGTTGCAGCAGCCTGATGAAATCGGCGACGGTCAGCGTCTCACCGCGGCGCGCCGGGTCGATACTGGCCGCCAGCAGGCGCTGGGCAGACTCGTTGCCGGTGCCCGCCCACTCCAGGAACGCATTGCGGACCGTCTTGCGACGCTGCGAGAAGGCGATGTCGATCAGCTCGAACACCTGCCTGCGGAAGACGTCGTCCTGCGACCACGCGGGGGCCTCGTACCGGTCGATGCGCACCAGTCCGGAGTAGACCCGCGGAATCGGCCAGAACACCGTCGGCGAGACCATGCCGTAGCGCCGCACGTTGCCGAAGAACCGGATCTTCACACTGGGCACGCCGTACTCCTTGCCACCCGGTTCGGCGGCGAGTCGTTCGGCGACCTCGGCCTGCACCATCACCATGGCGGTGCGGATCGACGGGAATTCCGAGAACAGGTGCATCAGGGCCGGCACCGCGATGTTGTAGGGCAGGTTTGCCACCACGGCGGTCGGAGGTTCGGCGACGTCTTCGCGGCGCAGGGTTAGAACGTCCTGATTGACGACGGTAAGACGGTGGATCTCGCTATGGGAATGCTCGGCGATCGTCCTGGGCAGCCGACCGGCCAGCACCGGATCGATCTCGACGGCAGTCACCGCGGCGCCGCGGTCGAGCACTGCCAAGGTCAGCGAGCCCATCCCCGGACCGACCTCGAGCACATGGTCGCTCTTGTTGATGCCCGACGAGGACACGATGCGACGCAACGTGTTGGCGTCGTGAACGAAGTTCTGCCCATAGGCCTTTCGCGGCCGGAAGTCCAACTCCTTGGCGATATTCCGGATCTCGGTGCGCGTCAGTAGCCGAATTGTCATGATGCCCCTTCACCGCAAACGGACCGCGTCCACCGAGTTTGTCTGGCCCGTGAAACTTCAGCGATCATTAGCTGTTCTTCCTTGGTCGCCATTTCGGCCCACTTAGGGTAGCGCAGACTTACCTCGCGCTTACAGGTGTTTTGAACTAATCGGGTGTACCCGTTTCCGACCCGGTCCAGTCGCACGCCATACCGTGAATTGCCGCTCCTGGCTACCGGGAGCCGATCGGTTGCAGACCTGGTGACGGTCGCGACAGCAAAATCAACCCCGGGGCTGCCGAATACGCCGGACGCCGGTCGGCCCGTGCAAAGCAGGGGTCTTGTCGGCCCGCCCATCGGAATCCTTGCCTCGAGATTCGTGTATTGAAGGCCCTATAAGAGGCCTTACGAACCCACAGACCGTAACGGACCCATCGCAGGTCGGCAAGGCAAAACCCGGTGGAAACCGGACAGACTATCCGTCGATTCCGTACACCCGTCGTGCGGTCAGTTCGGATTCCGCGGCGATCTGCTCGGCGGGCCGTTCCAGCAGGTCAGCCAGTGCGCGGACGGTGTAAGGCAGGCAGTACGGCTCATTCGGCGCCCCGCGGTAGGGATGCGGGGTAAGAAACGGCGCGTCGGTCTCCACCAGCAACTGCCCCGGCGGAATCAATGCCGCAGCAGCCCGCAGATCGTGGGAGTTCTTGAAGCTGACGGTGCCTGACAGGCTCAGGATCCACCCGGCGTCCAGGCAGGTGCGGGCCATCTGCGGACCGGAGGAGAAGCAGTGGAAGATCACGGTCTCCGGGGCGCCTTCGGCGCGCAGCACGTCGAGCACTTCGGCGTCGGCGTCCCGGTTGTGAATCATCAACGGTTTGCCAGTGCGCTTGGCCAAGTCGATATGCCAGGCGAAGGCCTCCCGTTGGACCTCGGGTTGGGCACACCCTTCGAGTCGGCCGGGCCAGTACAGGTCGATTCCGGTCTCGCCGATCGCTACCACGCGAGGCTTTGCCGCCAGCCGCTCGATCTCCGCCCGAGCGTCCTCAGTCAGCGCCGCGGCACGGGTCGGATGCAGCGCCACGGCGGCGTACACGCGGTCGTCCCACTCGCTGGCGCCGGCCGCCCAGTGCGCGGA
>JAHBAP020000598.1 GCA_018500005.2 Mycobacterium sp.
GGTCACCAGAGCGCGCATCCGCTCGGCGCCCGACAGCGCCGTCTTGACGTCGGCCCGAATCTTCGGGAGATCCAGGGCCTGAGCGGGGTCGACGGTCATCATCACGCCGGTCAAGGCGTTGCCGCGGGTGTCGCCGGGCCTGCGCTCGTTGACCGGAATCGTCACATTCGCCAGTCCGTCGGTATCGACCCAGTTCAATCGGCCGCAAAGCCGGGCGCAGATTCCGATGAAAAGGGCGATGCTGTTGCCGCCGAGGGCTGCCGCGCGTTGATCCCACTGCTCGGGGTCGATGAAGACCGCCACCGCGGGCATTCTGACCAACTGGCCGGGGTTGGTACCGTCCTGGCGGACCAGCGCACGGGACGTCGTTGCCGGACGCATTCGAAGCGGCAATTCCTTTGCCGCCCGCGGCGCCGTAACCACTGCCTTGGCGATCTGCGGCAGGTCGCGGATCAACTGGCGGGCATCGGCACGCAGCGCCTGGAATGTCCGCCGCGCGTGTCTCGGCGGGTATCCCAGGTCCACCTGGACACCGTTGACGGCATCGGAGATCGCGTTGACCGCCCCGACCCCGTCGCCGACGCCGTGGGCGACTATCAATGTCACCCCAGCGCCGCCGCCGACCATCGGCTGGACCGCGAGGCGCCACGGCGGACCGTTCTCGATGTCGATCGGTAGCGCCGCCTGCTCGTCGGCCCAGGTCGGGATCTCGCTGAACGGGCGGGGCTGCGCAGCGACATCCAAGTCGGCCGGCGGTTGCCACCGGACCCAGTGCGCGCGGCCCCCGGGTATCGGCGAATCCTCCACGCAACGGCTGAGCAGGGAATGCCCGAGATTGCGTTGGAAACGACGCAACCCCTCGAAGTCCACCTCGTGTTCGTAGATCCAGACGTACTGGATCATGACTCCGTGGCCCTGTGCCCGGAAGTCGAGGTAGAAGCTCTCGTCCAGATAGTCGAGCAGATTGCTGTCGGGATTCATGTCGACCATCGTTTCGCTACAGGAACGTTCCGGACAGGTTGAAATCGGCAAGGGCCTGCTTGACGAGTTCGGTGAAATGCTCATGCGCGTTGTTCGAACCGGCCTGCCAGGCGGTCACGAAGAGCAGTAGCTTTCCGTTGAGTCGGCCCGACCCGACGAACAACCAGTTGCCGATGCGATCCAGCTCGGCAGGGCCGATCGGCCACTCCACCCCGCGGGCCAAGACGAATTCGGCCTGGGTGCCGTCGATCTGGGCGAGCACGTCGGGCACATCGCCCATGTTCGAACAGCCCACCACCGGACCTTCGCCCAACACCAGCCATTCGAGTCGACGAGCCACCCGCTTCGGTGTGACGGGAGCAAGGGCAAGGGAGGCCAGCAGCGGATTCGGGTTCGCCGCAACGTCCTTCAGACCGCTTTTCAGATCAGCTCGGATGGGCGCCAGATTGGTGACCACCTCGGCCGGATTTCCGATCACCGACATTCCGGTCAGCGCGTTGGCGCGGGTGTCGTTCTCCTTGCGGTCGCTTACCGGGAAGTTGAGCATGATCGTGCCGTCGTCGCGCATCTGGCCGGCTATCAGCCCGAGCCGGACCGCGAACCCCGCCACCAGCGAACCGCTGTTGCCGCCAAGCTCTTTCGCCCGGGCATCCCATTCGGCGGCGTCGACGATCGCGAAGACCGTCGGCCTGATCGCCGTCGTGGTCTCGTTGACCCGGGCCGGCATCTTGGACCGCGGCGTTGCGGGTTTGTCGTCGCGAAGGACCGGTAGCGCCGCCTTGAATGCGGCGCGGATGTCGGGAACGGACTGCCGGAATGCCCTGACGTCCTCCCGTAACGCCCCACGCTTCATGCGCGCGCCGGGCGAGGGATAACCCAGGTCAGACTTCACGCCCCCTAGCGCGGCGAACAGGGAGAGCAGGATGGCGCCGACATCGGCCACCGAATGCGACACCATCAGCGTGACGGCGCCACCGCCCTCGGTGAACGGCACCATCGCCATCCGCCACGAAGGCCCGTATTCGGGATCGACCCGGACCATCCCCTGCTCGTCGAGCCACGCCCCGAATTGGTCGCGCGGCCGGGCCGGGCTGATCTGAAGGTCGCCCTGGTGGGTCGCCTTCACCCAGCGGTGCCGCCCGAACGGCAGTCTGGAGCGCTCGATGCGGCGGCCGAGCAGCCCGAACCCGAGGTTGGCGTGCACCTCGCGCAGTCGCTCGACATTGATGTCGTGGTCGTAGACCCAGGCGAGCTGTTGAACTGGCTCGTGACCATTGGCCCGCATTGCCAGAAACGCGGCCTGGTCGATGTAGGCCAGTTGGTTGTCCACCGCCGTGATGTTACTTACCCACCCGGCCGGTCCTGCTTCGCTTCGGGCCGGAAATCCATTCCGGATTCCTTGCGCTGCTGGACGGTGATCGGCGCGGGCGCATCGGTCAGCGGATCGACTCCGCCACCGGATTTCGGGAAGGCGATGACATCGCGGATCGAATCCGCGCCGAACAACAGCGCGGTGATGCGGTCCCAGCCGAAGGCGATACCGCCATGCGGGGGCGCCCCGAAAGTAAACGCCTCCAGGAGGAAGCCGAATTTCTCATCGGCCTCGGTCGAGTCGATCCCCATCACCGAGAACACCTGTTCCTGGACGTCGCGACGATGGATACGGACCGAACCGCCACCGATCTCGTGGCCGTTGCAGACGATGTCGTAGGCGTCGGCGAGAACCGCACCCGGATCGCTGACGATCGCGCCCTGGTGTGCGGGTTTGGGCGCGGTGAAGGCGTGGTGGACGGCGGTCCAGGCGCCGGAGCCGACGGCGACATCCCCGGATGCAGTGGCCTCGCCGGCAGGTTCGAACAGCGGCGGGTCGACGATCCAGACGAACGCCCACGCGTTCTCGTCGATCATGTCCAGCCGCCGGGCGATCTCGCCCCGGGCGGCGCCCAGCAGCGCGCGGGAGGCCTTGACCGGCCCGGCCGCGAAGAACACGCAGTCCCCCGGCTCGGCCCCGACATGGGCGGCCAGGCCAGCACGCTCGGCGTCGGAGAGGTTCTTGGCGACCGGCCCGGACAAGGTGCCGTCCTCGCCGATCAGCACGTAGGCCAGTCCCTTGGCGCCGCGCTGCTTGGCCCACTCCTGCCAGCCGTCCAGCGTCCGCCGCGGCTGGGATGCCCCGCCCGGCATGACCACAGCGCCGACATAGGGCGCCTGGAATACCCGGAACGGGGTGTCCTTGAAGTAATCGGCGCACTCGACGAGTTCGAGGCCGAACCGTAGATCGGGCTTGTCCGATCCGAAGCGGCGCATCGCGTCGGCATAGGTCATCCGCGCAATGGGCCGGGCCAGGTCGTAGCCGATCAGCGCCCACAGCGCGGCGAGGATCTCCTCGGCGACGGCGATGACGTCGTCCGCGTCGACGAAACTCATCTCCACGTCGAGCTGGGTGAACTCCGGCTGGCGGTCGGCGCGGAAATCCTCATCGCGATAACACCGGGCGATCTGGTAGTAGCGCTCCATCCCACCGACCATCAGCAACTGCTTGAAAAGCTGGGGGCTTTGGGGCAGCGCGTAGAAGCTGCCCGGCTGCAGCCGTGCGGGGACCAGGAAGTCCCGGGCGCCCTCCGGTGTGGACCGGGTCAGCGTCGGGGTCTCGATCTCGACGAAATCATGGCCGGCCAGCACCGACCTCGCGGCGGCATTGGCCCGGGAGCGCAGTCGCAGCGCCTCCCCGGTGCCGCCGTCGCGGCGCATGTCGAGGTAGCGGTGCCGCAGCCTGGCTTCCTCGCCGGCCGGCTCGTCGAGTTGGAACGGCAACGGGGCGCACTCGCCGAGCACCGCCAGCGACGTGGCGTTGACCTCGACTTCGCCGGTGGGGATGTCGTTGTTGGCGTTGCCCTCCGGGCGGACCTCCACGATGCCCTCGACGGCAACGCAGAACTCGGCGCGCAGTCGGTGCGCCTGCTCGAGCACCCCGGCGTCGCGGAACACCACCTGCGCCACCCCGGGTCCGCCGGCAGAGTCCCGCAGGTCGATGAAGATCACCCCGCCGTGGTCGCGACGCCGCGCCACCCAACCCGCCAGGACGACCTTCTGCCCGGCATCGGAGGCCCGCAACGAGCCGGCGGCATGAGTGCGCAGCACAGTTCTCCCTGGATTTGAAGTGGAATCACATCGATGAACAGGTCTCAGTCTATGAGGTGGGCCAGACCGACATCGACGCGGCTTTCGACCCGGCCACCCGCGGGTGACGCTGTGGCAAACTGGACGACGGCAAGCGCCCGGCCCATCGGGTGGTGCCCGGCCGATCAGATGGGTTTCGGGAGGAGCGTCCATGACCTTCAACGAAGGCATGCGCATCGAC
>JAHBAP020000381.1 GCA_018500005.2 Mycobacterium sp.
GTCGCCGACCAACTCGTCGCCGACGTCAAGGAACTCAACGCGGCGGTGAAGGCACCAGAGTGGACCATCGACGTGACCCAGATCGCCGGTGGCGCCCAAGGTCTGCTCGATGAGGTTGCGGCGACCAAGATCACCGGCGAGGAGGACATCTTCAGCCACACCGACCTGTGGGACTTCGACGCCAACGTCGAGGGGTCCCGGACGGCGATCGCCTCGGTGCGACCGATTCTCGATGAGCGCAACCCGGATCTGGGCAAGCGGGTGGACCAGCGTTTCGCCGACGTCGAGGCATTGCTGGCCAAGTACCGCAGCGGAGACGGCTTCGTGTCGTACACCACGGTCACCGAGCCGCAACGCCAAGAGCTCTCCCGCGCCATCGACGCGCTGAGCAAGGAAGTCAGTCAGGTGCAGGGGGCCGTCGCGCCGAAGTGATCCGCAAACCCCTGGCCAGGGTCTGTCCCGCCGCACGCTGCTCGGCGCCGCCGGAGTCGGTGCCGCGGTGGCTGGAGCCGCCGGGGCCGGTGTGCTGGCCGGGCGGGCGGCGGCCGCCAGCACCACCGTCTTGGACAAGCCGGTGCCGTTCCGCGGAGGGCGCCAGGCCGGGATCATCACCCCGGCCCAGGACCGGATGCACTTCTGCGCCTTCGACGTGACCACCGACTCGAAGGCCGAGGTGGTGTCGATGCTCAAGGCGTGGACCCACATGGCCGAGCGGATGACCGCCGGCCAGGAAGCCGCCCGTGACGGGGCTGTGGGCTTGAATCCCTATGCGCCCCCGACTGATACCGGTGAGGCCCTCGGTCTGCCCGCCTCCCAGCTGACGCTTACGATCGGGTTCGGGCCCGGGTTCTTCCTCAAGGACGGCAAGGATCGTTTCGGCCTCGCCGCCCAGAAGCCGGTCGCGCTGGCCGATCTGCCGAAGTTCCCCAACGAGACCCTCGATCCGGCCCGATGCGGTGGCGACATCGTCGTGCAAGCCTGCGCCAATGATCCACAGGTCGCCGTGCACGCCATCCGCAACCTGGCCCGCGTCGGGTTCGGAACCGCGGACGTGCGCTACTCCCAGTTGGGTTTCGGCCGCACCTCCTCGACCAACCGTGAACAGTCCACTCCGCGAAACATGTTCGGGTTCAAAGACGGCACCGCCAACCTCAAAGCCGAGGACACCGGCGCACTGGACCAACAGGTGTGGGTCGCCAACGGCGACGGCCCGGACTGGTTAACCGGCGGCAGCTACCTAGTGGCCCGGCGCATCCGGATGCGCATCGAGCCCTGGGACCGCACCACCCTGCGCGAGCAGGAACGCGTCATCGGCCGACACAAAGGATCCGGCGCCCCGATCGGTTCCGACGACGAGTTCGCTGCACTGGACTTCCAGGCCACCGGCAGCAGCGGTGACCCGCTGATCGACCCCGACGCCCACGTGCGGCTGGCCTCCAAGGAGAACCTCGGCGGCATCGAGATCCTGCGGCGCGGTTACAACTTCACCGACGGCTCAGACGGGTTCGGCCACCTCGACGCCGGGCTGTTCTTCATCGCCTTCATGCGTAACCCGGTGACCCAGTTCATCCCCATGCAGACCCAACTCGCCGCGAGCGATCTACTCAACGAGTACATCACCCACACCGGCTCCGCGGTGTTCGCCTGCCCGCCGGGCCTGGGTGACGGCGACTACTGGGGATCGACCCTGCTGGGCTGAACCTGACTCCCCGTGCACAACCACAAACCCCACCACGAAAGGAAGCCGATGATCCACGACGACCTGGTCCAACCCCTTCACGACCAGATCACCAGTGAGGCCTACGCCAGCCAGGTGTACCTGCAGATGAGCCTGTGGTCGGAGGACAAAGGACTGCCCGGGGCATCGCAGTTCTTCCGCAGCCATGTCGGCGAGGAACTCGATCACCGCAACCGGCTGGTCGACTACCTCGTAGAAGCCGACGTCCCGGTCCGCCTGCAGGCCATCCCCGCACCTACCGCCGACTACGACAGCCTGGTGTCGGTGGTCAACACCGCCTACGCCCACGAGAAAGCGGTCACCGAGCAGATCGACACCCTGGCCGGACTGGCTTTGGATCGCAAGGACTTCAACACCTTCAACATGCTGCAGTGGTTCATCGCCGAACAACGAGAGGAACTCGTCCTCTTCCGCGGCATCGTCGACTACATGAAACTCGCCGGATTCACCGGCGGCCCGGGCGACGCGCTCGTCAATCTCGACCGCTACCTGTTGGCACAAGCCCACTCTAAGTAGTCGCGGCATCCGTGCCACGGAGGACCGGTCAGGCCGGACTGCCGACCGCCCCAGCAATCAGCGCTCCGACACGATGGCGAGTTGGTAATGTCCAGCCTGCAGACGGTTTTCCGGGCGGGCTTGCGTCTGTCTCGGATCGAGCGGTGTACGCAGTCGGTGCACCGCGAGAGGGAACCCGGTGAGAATCCGGGACTGTCCCGCAGCGGTATGCAGGAACGAAAGCCGTCAACAGCACTGGCCGAATCGGCTGGGAAGCGACGGCGAGTAGGAGCACCCGAGAGGGTGTGGGCCTGCGAGTCCGAAGACCTGCCGGCTGCGCCGGGTGCGCCGCACCCGGCGGCACATCGCCTCGTGGAAAGGGCGCGGAGCCGATCGGTTACGCGTCCGTGGGCGATAGGTCACTGGTGACGTCCCAAAGGGAATGAACATGCACATAGAACCGGGGATCGTTGAAGGTCCCAAAATCATCCTGAGTTATCTCACCGCCGGCGGTGCCGGCCTCTACGCGCTGCGCGCGGGCTGGCAGGGGGTCAAGGAACGCGGACCGGCGGCGGTGCTGGGGCGCAGCCTCGCAACGACCGCCATGGTGTTCACCTTCTTCCAGGTGTTCCCCCATGTCCCGGTAGGCATCTCGGAGGTGCACCTGATCCTGGGATCGACCCTGTTCCTGTTGTTCGGGATGGCGCCTGCCGCCATTGGCCTGGCATCGGGGCTGTTGCTCCAGGGCTTGTTCTTCGCCCCGTTCGACCTGCCCCAGTACGGCATGAACGTCACCACGCTGCTGGTGCCGCTGTTCGGCTTGCAAATGGTCGCCAACCGCGTCATCGCCCCGAACACCCCATATGTGCAGTTGCGTTACCGCCAGGCGTTGGCGCTGTCGACGACCTATCAGGCCGGCATCGTCACCTGGGTGGGATTCTGGGCGCTCTACGGTGAGGGCTTCTCCGGCCAGACCGTGCGCGACATCGCAACATTCGGAGCCGCCTACCTGACGGTCATCATCGTCGAGCCCCTGGCCGATCTGGCAGTCCTGGCCGGCGCCAAGGGCCTTCACCACCTCAAGGACAGCCCGCTGCTGGAACGGCGCCTACTCAACCCGGCCTGATCCCCCATCTGGTTGCAGTGGGCCGGCCCTGGTAGCGCGCGGGGCCGGCCCACTCTGGTCTGGGCCGACGCGGCAGTTGATTGTCGCTTCCCGGACCCAAAGTGCCTCGGAGCAGACGGTCCCAAACCAGTTGATCAGTGTCACCGTGACGAATCATCAGGCATGGGCCCCCAAAAGGCGATCGCTTCACTGCTCGGAAGAATTGGGCTCCTCAACAGCCCCGGTAGGAAATGACACGCTCTGTGAGACAAACCGCGTGTGACACGGCGTGAGACAACTGCTGATAACGCAGTTCGAGAGCATGTAATGACACGGGAAATGAGAACCTACAGCAGGTTCCGTTTTCCGATGGCGCCTTCGTGGCGGAAGAATGGCGGATCCGCCGGAGTCTCGTTAGTTGAGCTGGTGCGTTTCAAATCGCTCCGGTAGAGGCCACCGACTGGCTGGCCACCGAGATTTGTCAGAGCGCATCTTTATACTTTTGCCCTGTTTCGCGTTTCTTGGTTCGGGGTCAAATCCGCGACGAGGGGAGATAAATGTCGGTTCAGCAAGGTGCTGAGGAGTTCCGGGACGATGACGCCGGCTATCTGGAATGGCTCGCACGTCATTCCGACGGTTTCGTGCTCAACATCTTGCGGACTCACACGCCGGCCGGCGCGAAGGTTCACCGCGCCACATGTTGGACGATCAGCGGTCAGCCACGGCACGGGCTGACATGGACCGGAGGCGTCTACGTGAAGGTGTGCGCCGATTACCTGCCCGACCTCGATCAGTGGATAAAGAACGAGGTGGGCAACTCGACGATTTCGCGGTGCGGGATCCGTACATGCGACCCGAATGGCGCAGCTGGACCCACTGAGGTCGTGGAGGTGACGCCAGCGGTGGTGCGCTTTGATTTCCAGGGTCCGGGGGCGGATAGCGCGGTGGTTCAGGCGTGGGCCGACGACTACATCCGTTTCGAGCGCAGGCCGCGGTGGCAGGAGGATCTGCGACAGGAGATCCGTAGCGGGTGTGGGCAGCTCACCCCGTCCTCGGACCAGGTGCTGCACGCCAGGTTCTTCGGCGACAAGCATCCGAGGGCCGATGTCGAGAACCTGGTCATCTATTACATCGACTCCTTCAACGCCGCCGGCAGGAACGGAATCCGTTTCGAACACGGCCACACGATGCCGTCCGCCCCAGGCGACGCGGAGTATCGGTACTGCTATTCCTACTCTCTGGCGCCACAAGCGGATTCGTTCAGCCATTGGAGTCGCGGCGACATGCTTGCCACGTTCGACTGGACCAGCCTCGGGGCGTTTCCCAGCGAGAAACAGCTGGCTCAGGTGTGGTGGGCGCTGTCCCGCGGCGAAATCGAAGTGTTCAAGCGGGCTGAGCCTGAGACTCCCTTCGGCGTGCGAGTCGAAATCCGCCCGCCCCATCGGCGTGAGCCGGTGTGGGGCAACTTGGTGAAGGGCGTATTCGACGGGGTGATTTGCGCCATGCAGAACTACACGGACCCGGTGATCCCGCCAGAGGTTCCGGAACGACTCGCGGAATACCTTCCCCCGCAGGGCGGAAGGAACGACGATACCGAGCAGGAGATCGAAAGACTGCTGCGTGATCCGCGGGCCGCCGTGCTGGGTGGGGTGCCA